>DASQSC010000001.1:0-2273 GCA_035642555.1 Streptosporangiaceae bacterium
TCGGCAGCGCCCGCCGCCAGTTCCGCCAGCACCGGCTCGGCGGCGTGGGCGTAGCGCCGCGGCCGCACCGCCGAGGCCGCGATGGCGATCGCGGTCGCCACCGCGGCGAACGTGAACGCCAGGTGCAGGCCGCTGGCGAACGGCCCCTCGATGAGCCGCGGGAAGAACGACCGGCCGGTGATGTAGGCGGCCTGACCGGCGGGCAGGTGCTGCAGCGCCCCGGTCGGGCCGAGCAGTTCCTTGACCGGGTTGAATCCCAGGAAGGCCGAGAACAGGCTGCCGATCGGGGGCTCGCTGGCAACCACGTGCGCGGCGCCCGGGGCCACGCCCGCGGCGACCAGCCCCCGGTACAGGTGGCCCGGCAGCCGGGCGGCGAGCCCGAGCGTGACGATCGTGAAGAACAGGCCCATCGACAGCACGGTGGCCGAGTTCTGGAACGTGTTGAGCATCCCGGCGCCGGCCCCGCGCTGCTCCGGCGGCAGGCTGTTCATGACCGCGGCCTGGTTCGGGGAGAAGAACATGCCCATGCCGACCGCGAACAGGAAGATCAGCAGCGCGAATCCCAGGTAGCTGAAGTTGATCGGCAGCAGTTCCAGCAGCAGGAAGCTGGCGCCCGACAGCAGCAGCCCGCCGGTGGCGAAGATCCGCGCCCCGTAGCGGTCCGACAGCACCCCGGAGATCGGGCCGAACAGCAGGAATCCCACGCTGAGCGGGATCATGTAGATGCCCGCCCACAGCGGGGTCTGGGCAAAGCTGTAGCCGTGCTGCGGCAGCCAGATCCCTTGCAGCCAGATGATCAGCATGAACTGGATGCCGCCCCGGCCCAGCGCCCCCAGCAGGCCGGCGATGTTACCGGCGGTGAACGCCTTGATCTTGAAGAGGTTCAGCCGGAACATCGGCTGCGGCACCCGCAGCTCGATCCACACGAACAGCCCCAGGACCGCGATCCCGCCGAACACGGCGGCCAGCACCCACGGGTTGGTCCACCCGGTGGGGTGGCCGCCGTACGGGAGCAGCGAGTAGACGATGCCCGTCAGCACCGAGATCAGCCCGACCGCGAACGCCGTGTTACCGAGCCAGTCGATCCTGGCCGGGACGCGGACCCCGTTGTCGCGCAGCTTGAGGTACGCCCAGGCGGTCCCGAACAGCCCGAACGGCACCGAGACCAGGAAGACGAGCCGCCACTGCACCGGCGCCAGCACGCCGCCCAGGATCAGCCCGAGGAAGGACCCGCTCACCGCGGCGATGCCGTTGATGCCCATCGCCTTGCCGCGTTCGTTCGCGGGGAAGGCGTCGGTCAGGATCGCGGTGGAGTTGGCGAACAGGAAGGCCCCGCCGACTCCCTGGAACGCCCGCATGACGATGATCCAGATCGCCCCGGCCGCCCCGGTCAGGAAGGTCACCGACAGCAGGATCGAGAAGAACGTGAACACGGCGAAGCCGAGGTTGTACATCCGGACCCGGCCGTAGATGTCCCCGACCCGCCCCAGGCTGACCACCAGCACCGCAGTGACCAGCATGAACCCCATGAACACCCAGAGGAAGTAGGAGGTGTTCGACGGGTCGAGCGGGTTGAGCCGGATCCCCCGGAACAGCGCCGGCAGCGAGATCAGCAGGATCGACTGGTTGATCGTTACCATCAGGATGCCGAGGGTGGTGTTCGACAGGGCGATCCACTTGTAGTGGCTGCCCCTGCCATCCGCCGCCGCGCCCGCCCGCACCACGTCCCCAGCCGCCATCCACGCTCCTCGCCGTCCCGTCGCCGCCGGGGCCGGCTCGGGCCCGGGCAGGTGGCTTATTTCGACGCCAAGGCTACAGTAACCGGAGCATCCTTCCGGTTATCCGCCAGGTCAGCCGGGATGCGGGGCGCCCGCCAGGGTCACCAGCGTCAGCGCCGCCGGCAGGCCGCTCATCGTGGCAGGCCTTCTTCGATTCCGCTTGGACGGGGCCCGGCCGCGACCCCGTGATTCCAGGCGTAACGGCCTGCCGCGGAACCCGGATGCGGATCCGATGGAGCCGGCGTGGAGGGGCCTTCGCCGTTCCCGGCCGGGCGCCGGGCGCGCTGGCGCGATTGCATGACCCGCCGCCCCGCTTCCACCAGCAGGCCGGCCGCCACGGCGGCCCCGAGCGCGAGCAGCAGGCCCAGCCACGGCCGGTCCTCGAACGCCTTGCCGCCGAGCCTGCCGAGGAAGAACGCGTAGCCGGCCCACACCGCGCCCGCGCAGGCGGTGGCGGCCACGAACCGGCGCCGGGGATAGCCCATCAGGCCGCAG
>DASQSC010000002.1:0-3442 GCA_035642555.1 Streptosporangiaceae bacterium
CCGGCGGACCGGGCGGCTGCTCGGGCTGCAGCTGTTCGGGCACCGGCACGCCGAGGTCGCCAAGCGGATCGACATCGCCGCCGCCGCCATCTTCAACGAGATGACCGTCGACGCCGTCAGCGACCTCGATCTCTCCTACACCCCGCCGCTGGGCAGCCCCTGGGACGCGGTGCAGGCGGGCGCGCAGGCCTGGACCCGGCGAGCGCTCCAGCGCTGATCGGAGCGCCGCGCGTTTGGCGGAAGCGGCGGCGGACAGCACGGTTGGGCATGAGGCTTGGACAGACGCTGCCGCTGCTGCGGGTGGCCCGGCCGCCGGCCCCGTACGGGGCGCGGACGCTGGCCCGCTGTTACAGCATCGAGGACGTGGCCCGCCGGGCCCGGCGCCGGCTCCCGCTCGGGGCCCGTGGGTACCTGGAAGGCGGCGGGGAAGGCGAGTACACGCTGCGGCGCAACCGGGCCGCCTTTGACCGGCTGGAGTTCCTGCCCGGCCAGCCCCGCGATGTCAGCCAGGTCAGCACCGGCACCACCGTGCTGGGCCGGCACCTCCCGCTGCCGTTCGCGCTCTCGCCGGTCGGCGGGCCGCGGATGTTCCACCACGAGGGTGAGCTGGCGGTGGCCCGCGCGGCCGGACAGGCCGGCATTCCCTACGGGATCTCCACGCTGGCGACGGCCTCGGTCGAGGACGTGGCAGCGCAGGCCAGCTCGCCGCTGTGGTTCCAGCTCTACGTCTGGGGCGATCGCGGCGGGGCAAGGGAGGCACTAGCCCGGGCCCGGGCCGCCGGGTTCAGCGCGCTGCTGTTCAGCATCGACACCTCGGTGCGGTCCAAGCGGGAGCGCGAGCAGCGGGCGGGGCTTGAGCTTCCCGCCCCTCACCTCAGCCTCCCCACGTTCCTGGAGGGGGCGCTGCACCCGGCCTGGGGCTGGCACTTCCTCACCTCGGACCCGATCAGCTTCCCCAACATCGGCCCGCCCGACCACCGCTCCCGCGCCGTGATGACCGAGATGTTCGACGGCACCGTCCGGTGGCAGGACCTGGACTGGATCCGCGAGCTGTGGGACGGCCCGATCCTGGTCAAGGGCGTGACCCGGGCCGAGGAGGCGATCGCGGCCGCCGACGCCGGCCTGGACGGGGTGATCGTCAGCAACCACGGCGGCCGCCAGCTCGACCACCTGCCGGCCAGCATCGAGGTCCTGCCGCCGATCGCCGACGCGGCCGGGGACCGGCTGGAGGTGCTGGTGGACTCGGGCTTCCGGCGCGGCAGCGACATCGCAGCCGCGCTGGCGCTCGGGGCGAAGGCCGTCCTGCTCGGCCGCGCTCACCTCTACGGGCTGGCCGCCGCCGGGGAGGCCGGGGTGCGCCACTGCATCGACATCCTCGCCGATGAGCTGCGCACGACCATGGCGCTGTGCGGCGCCCGGAGCATCGCCGAACTCGACCGGAGCCTGCTCCGCTGCCGGTAGCGCCACCGCCGGGCAGCGCTTCCGCAGCGGCCCTCCCGTTACAATCGGCGCATGCGGTTATCCAGCGGCGAAAGCGGGCCAGGTCGGAATGTATCAGGCTACCCGTACGCAATCTCTGACGTCTGAGACGTGCGACCGCCTCCGGGCTGAAATTATCCGCGGCTCGATCCGCCCGAACGAACGGCTGGTGGCCGCCGACCTGGCGGAGAGGCTGAGCATCTCCAGGACCCCGGTGCGGGAAGCGCTCCAGCTGCTGGAGGCAGAAGGGCTCGTCGTCGCGCTGAAACGCGGCTACATGGTGCGTGAGCACACCGGCACCGAGATCAGGGAAATCTACGAGGTGCGGGCCGCCCTGGAAGGCATGTCGGCCCGGCTGGCCGCCGTCCGGGCCAGCGGCGACGCCATTGCCGCCATTGCCGGCATCGGCGCGCACGACGACCAGGCGGCGCTGGCGGAGTCGTGGCGGCTGGTGGATCTCAACAGCCAATTTCATGCGGCCGTGGTGGCGGCCTCCTTGAATGACCGGCTCGGGCACGTTAACCGGCGTAATAGCGAGCACTTCTTCAACTACCGGATTGCCGCCCTTTACAGCGAGGGCGAAGCGCTGGCGGCCGTTCGCGGCCATGCCAGGATCCTGGCGGCGCTCCGGGCACGTGACCCGGACGCCGCCGAGCGCGCGGCGCGGGAGCACGTGGAAGAGGCCCTGGAGGTGACGCTCCGCAAGACGAGCGACCCGCGGCCGGCCTCCCAGTGCTGACCGCGCTGGCTGTTGACAGCGTTTCGCCCCCCGTTTCATACTCGGGGCGAGTTGCATGCAGTTGTGCATGCAACCACGCCGCAGACACGTCAGAGCAGGCGATGCCTCTTTACCAGACGGCTCCCGGGCGGCCCGCCGCCTACGGCTACACGATCGGCGTTCTCTGCGCCGAATGGAACATCCCGTTCGTGCCGGGTGACCTGAACAATGCCACCACGTTCGAATTTCCGGTCCGGTATCTCACCGTGGCGGGGGCGCGCGGCGCGAGCGTGCTGACGGGGGACGCGCCAGACTACGCGGCCCCCTTCATCCAGGCGGCCAAGGTGCTGGAAGCCGAAGGCGTGCGCGCCATCACCGGCAACTGCGGCTACATGGCGGCGTACCAGCAGGCCGTGGCGGCGTCGGTCAGCGTGCCGGTGTTCATGTCGAGCCTGCTCCAGGCCCCGCTGCTGACCGCCATGCTCGGGCCGCAGCAGCGGCTGGCGGTGCTGGTGGCCAGCCGGGACGGCATCACCGAGGCGGTGCTGCAGGGGGCCGGGGTCCGGGTGCCGGACCAGCTGGTCATCCACGGCCTCGACGCCAAGACCCACTTCCACGAGGTCGTGATCGCCGAACGCGGCGTGCTGGACACCGAACGGCTCCGGGCGGAGGTGGTCGAGACGGCCGTGGCCGCCGTCCGGGCGGACCGGTCGGTCGGCGCGATCCTGCTGGAGTGCAGCGACCTTCCGCCCTACGCGAAGGACGTGCACGAAGCGACCGGGCTGCCGGTCTTCGACTGGGCCTCGTTCATCCGGTACGTGCACGAGGCAACCGAGCCGCGCCGGTACTCGGGCACCTACTAGCTGCCGGGAGATCAAATATGCGGACCATCGTCCTCGGCGGCGGCGTCATCGGCGTGACCACGGCCTACTACCTTGCCCGGGACGGCCACGAGGTGGTCGTGGCCGACCGGGCGGACGCGGTCGGGACCGATGCCACCGGCGGGAACGCGGGGCTGATCGCGCCGGGGCACTCCTTCGCCTGGGCCTCGCCAGCGGCCCCGCGGATGCTGCTGGCCTCGCTGCGGGGCGAGTCCACCGCGATCCGGGTCAAGCCGCGGCTGGACGCCAGGCTCATCCCGTGGGGGCTGCAGTTCCTGCGCGAGTGCACCCAGCAGCGCGCCGCCGCCAACACGCTGATCAAGCTGGAGCTGTGCAAGTACAGCCAGGGCCAGCTCGACGAGCT
>DASQSC010000003.1:0-4694 GCA_035642555.1 Streptosporangiaceae bacterium
AAGAAGGGCGTGATGTGGGACTCGACCCCGGCCCGGCAGGTCACCGCGGCCGACTTCATCCGCGAGTTCAAGGTGTTCGGCAACCCGGTGAGCCCGGTCGGCAACCCGACTTACTACGAGAGCACGATCGCCGGGCTGAAGACCTACGACCAGGCGGAGACGAAGTACTTCGCCAGCAAGTCGCACAAGCCGACCGCGTCGAACATCGCGAACTTCCAGAACAGCCACAACATCTCGGGGCTGTCTGCGCCGGACCCGCAGACGCTGAAGATCACGCTGACCCAGCCGGCCAGCGACTTCCTGTACATGCTGGCGATGCCGTTCGCCTCGGCCCGGCCGGTGGAGTACGACAAGTACGTGCCGAACAGCCTGCAGCTGGACAAGAACACGCTGTCGGACGGCCCGTACAAGATCACCTCGTACGTCCCGAACAAGTCGATCACGCTGGATCGGAACCCGGCCTGGAAGGCCTCCACCGACCCGCTCCGCAAGGCCTACGTGAACAGCATCGTGCTGACCGAGGGCGTCAGCTCGGCGGCCACCCAGCTGGCTGACATGCAGGCCGGGACCCAGGACCTGCCGATGGACACGCCGATCAACCCGCCGTCCATCCCCAGCCTGCTGTCCCAGAACGCCCCCAACTTCCACGTCTGGGGCTGGTCGACCACGTTCCCCTACATCACGCTCAACCTGAACAGCCCGGACGCTGGCGGCGCCATGAAGAAGCTGGCGGTGCGGCAGGCGATCGAGTACGGCGTGGACAAGATCGCGGCAGCCAAGGTGTACGGCGGGACCGAGGTGGCCAAGCCCCTCAACACCGTGATCCCGCCCGGCAACACCGGCTTCGTGAACTCCGTCATGTACCCGAACAACAACAACACCGGGAACACGGCCAAGTGCAAGTCGATGCTGTCCTCGGCCGGATACCCGCACGGCGTCACGCTGACGTACATGTACCCGAACGACAGCGTGAACACCGACGAGTTCACCGCCATCCAGGCCAGCCTGAAGAAGTGCGGCGTCAACCTGAAGGGCAAGCCGGAGCCCGGCTCCAGCTTCTTCACCGACCTGGGCAACGGGCCGGCCACCAGCAAGCCGGGCCAGTGGGATCTGGGCCAGCCGGGCTGGATCCCCGACTGGTTCGGCAACAACGGCCGGACCGTCATCCAGGCGCTGTTCCAGGGCCCGAACTGTGTGGTCAACACCGTCAACTACGGCTGCTACAACAGCTCCGCGGTCAACTCGCTGATCAACAAGGCTGAGACGGCCACGTCGCTGTCGGCGGCCGGGACGTCCTGGCACCAGGCGGACATGCAGATCATGAAGGACGCCGCGATCGTGCCGCTGGTCGACCAGAACTTCCCGCTGTACGCCAGCAAGCGCGTGCATGAGGCCGGCTCGACGAGCGCGGTGTTCGCGCCGAACATCGGCGACGCGGACCCGACCAACGTCTGGCTGTCCAAGTAGGGCCAGGCCAGGGGAACCGATCGCCGCTTGATAGAGGAGCCCGGCCGGGCGTGCCGCAAGGGCGCGTCCGGCCGGGCCCTAACATGGCGGTAGCCCGGATTTCATGTAACGCTTGCCCCATCATGCACAACTCCTCCCCTGACCTGGCATGATGACGGCGGCTAGCCGGAGGGACGCAGTGACCCTGCTCGAAGTCAAGGACCTGGCGGTCAGCTTCCCCACCGCTGACGGTCTGGTCCAAGCAGTCCGGGGGGTGTCGTTCACCGTCGACGCCGGCCGGACCCTGGGAATCGTCGGTGAGTCTGGGAGCGGCAAGACCGTCCTGACCCAGACCCTGCTCGGGCTGACCCCGGGCGGCCAGATCTCGGGCAGCGCCGTGTTCGACGGCGTCAACCTGCTCGCGCTGCCCGAGGACAAGATGCGCCGGATCCGCGGCGCGCAGATATCGGTCATCTTCCAGGACCCGCTGACCAGCCTCCACCCGCTGTACCGGGTGGGCTGGCAGGTCGCGGAGATGATCCGTGCCCACGACAGCTCCGTGAGCAAGGCCCAGGCTCACGAGCGGGCCGTGGAACTGCTCGGCAGGGTCGGCATCCCCCGCCCCGAGCTGCGGGTGAACGACTACCCGCACCAGTTCTCCGGCGGCATGCGGCAGCGCGCCATGATCGCGATGGCGCTGTCGCTGGAGCCGAAGATGATCATCGCCGACGAGCCGACCACCGCGCTCGACGCCACGGTCCAGGCGCAGATCCTGGACCTGCTGCTGCACCTGCAGCGGGATTTCAACACCGCGCTCATCCTCATCACCCACGACCTGGGCGTGGTGGCTGACATCGCCGACGACGTCATGGTCATGTACGCAGGGCGGGCCGCCGAGAAGGCCACCAAGCGCGACATCTTCTACACGCCGCACCACCCCTACACCAAGGGGCTGCTCGAATCGATCCCCAGCAGCAGGGCGGCGGCGGAGCGGCTGCGCCCGATCGCCGGCCAGCCGCCCAGCCTGATCAACCTGCCGGCGGGCTGCAAGTTCCATCCCCGGTGCGCGTACGTGATGGACCGGTGCCTGTCCGAGGAGCCGTCGCTGCGGGTGGTCGGCGAGGACGCCTTCCACTCCTCGGCCTGCTGGCTGCCGGTCGAGGCCGCGGGGCTCTCCGACCGGGCCGAGGAACTGCGCAAGGAGACGGTGCGGGAAGGCCGCTCGGATGCGGCGGCCGAGGTCGCCGAGGCGATCGCGGCGGCCCCTGAGTCCGAGGGGAGCGTGATCTGATGAGCGTCCCCTCGGCCGACGGCCACGGCGACCTGCTGGTCCGGGTGGACAACCTGGTCAAGTATTTCCCGGTGACCGGCGGCGGCTTCATCCGCCACACCGTGGGCCAGGTCCAGGCGGTCGACGACGTCACGCTGTCCATCCCGCGCGGCAAGACGCTCGGGCTGGTCGGCGAGACCGGTTCCGGCAAGTCCACTCTGGCCCGCTGCATCGCCGGGCTGATCCCGATCACCTCGGGCAAGGTGACCTTCGACGGCCGCGACATCACCAACCTGCCACGGCGGGTGATGCGGCCGGTCCGGCGCGAGATCCAGATGATCTTCCAGGACCCGTACGGCTCACTGAACCCCCGCCGCCGGGTCGGGTCGATCATCGGCGACCCGTTCGCCATCCACAACACCGCCACCGGCCAGGAGCGCAAGCACCGGGTACAGGAACTGATGGAGCGGGTCGGCCTCAACCCGGAGCACTACAACCGGTTCCCGGCCGAGTTCTCCGGCGGGCAGCGGCAGCGGATCGGGGTGGCCCGGGCGCTGGCACTGCGGCCCAAGCTGATCATCTGTGACGAGCCGGTCTCGGCGCTGGACGTGTCGATCCAGGCCCAGGTCCTCAACCTGCTGGCCGATCTGCAGGACGAGTTCGGGCTGAGCTATCTGTTCATCGCGCACGACCTGGAGGTCGTGCGGCACGTCAGCGACGCGGTCGCGGTCATGTACCTGGGCCGGATCGCGGAGGCGGGCCCGCGGGACCCGCTGTACGGCTCCCCCCGCCACCCCTACTCGACCGCGCTGCTGTCGGCGGCGCCCGCCGCTGACCCGGATGCCGCCGCCAGCCGCCAGCGGATCATCCTCACCGGTGACGTGCCGTCCCCGATCGACCCGCCGCGCGGCTGCCGGTTCCACCCCCGCTGCCCCAAGGCGCAGGCGATCTGCGGAGAGCAGGAGCCGGTGCTGGAGTCCAAGCCAGGCGATCCGTCCGATCACGTGACCGCCTGCCACTTCCCGGTCGAGGCCGGAGAAAAGCTCGCCGCGGCCGGCAGGAGGGAGACGCCATGAGCGTCACCGAGCTCGAATTCGAGGCACAGGCCGCTGAGGCTGCGCCCGAGCAGGCTATCGAGGGCCGCAGCCAGTGGCAGCTGACCTGGCGGCGGCTGCGCCAGGACCGGGTGGCGGTCATTTCCCTCGTCGTCATCCTGATCATGGTCGTGATCGCGATCGCGGCGCCCGCGTTCGCGGGCCTGGCCGGGCACCCGGTCGACGCCACCTACCCGGACAACGGGCTGAGCGGGGCCGGCACGCCGGTGGGCCCCGGCACCCACGGCTTCCTGTTCGGCACCGATGGCGTGGGCCGTGACCTGCTGGTCCGGATCGTCTACGGGGCGCGGATATCACTGTTCGTTGGCGTCATCACCACCGCCATCGCCACCGTCGCTGGAGTAACGGTCGGGCTGATCGCCGGCTACTTCGGCGGGGCGGTGGACGCGGTGCTCGCCCGGTTCATCGACGCGGTGCTCGCCTTCCCGTACGTGGTGCTGGCGCTGGCGCTGGCGGTCGTGCTCGGCCCCAGCCTGAGCGTGATTATCGCGGTGATCTCGTTCTTCTCCTGGGCGGGCATCTCCCGGATCGTCCGCGGCCAGACCCTGTCCATCAAGGAAAAGGAGTACGTCGAGGCAGCGAGGTCGCTGGGGGCCGGGCCGTTCCGGATCATGTTCATCGACATCCTGCCCAACCTGCTGGCGCCGGTGCTGGTGCTGGCCACGCTGTACATCCCGACCGCGGTCATCTTCGAGGCCACGCTGTCCTACCTCGGCCTCGGCATCCAGCAGCCCACCGCGAGCTGGGGCAACATCCTGGCCGACGCGCAGAACTTCTACCAGCAGGCCTGGTGGTACGTGGTGTTCCCGGCCCTCGCCCTGCTGATCACCACGCTCGCCTTCAACCTGCTGGGCGATGGCATC
>DASQSC010000004.1:0-7299 GCA_035642555.1 Streptosporangiaceae bacterium
GGGGACCACCGGGTTCCCGCAGATCGTCCAGGCCGAGAACTACGTGATCAGGCACCATCTCGGCGCGCTGATCAGCCAGAGCTTCAGCGCCACCGAGCGGACGTTCCCCTCCCGGCAGTCGCTGCTGCGCCTGCGCAGCCCGTATGTCAATGCCGCCCGGGCCGGCGTGACGGTGCTGGCAGCGTCCGGCGACAGCGGCGCGGCCGACGCCCGCTTCAACGGCAGCACCTACTACCTGGGCCCGGTCACGTCCTGGCCGGACAGCGACCCGCTCGTGACCGGGGTCGGCGGCACCAGGCTCCGGCCGGGCCCCGGTCCCGGGCAGTGGTCCTCGCGGGTGTGGAACGACACCTACCGGCCAGCGACCAACCGGTTCATCTTCGGGAGCAAGGGGCCCAGCCCGCTGGCCGGCGGCGGCGGCCGGTCCGTGATGTTCCGGCGGCCCTCGTTCCAGAACGGGGTGCAGGCGGTGACCGGCACCCAGCGAGGGGTGCCCGACATCGCGATGAGCGCGGCCTGCTCCGGCGCGGTCGTCATGTACCAGAGCTTCCCCGGCCAGGCCGCTGGCTGGTACCCCACCTGCGGCACCAGCGAGGCGACGCCCCTGTTCGCCGGGGTGGTGGCGCTGGCGGCGCAACTGGCGGGGCACCCGCTCGGGCTGATCAACCCGCGGCTGTACTCGCTCGCTGCCCGGGGGCCCGGGAGCGGGATCGTCGACGTCACCGCCGGGAACAACACCGTGTCGTTCCGCCAGGGCGGCGTGCTGCAGACGGTGCAGGGGTACCAGGCAGGCCCCGGCTACGACCTCGCGTCCGGCCTCGGCACCGTCAACGCGGCGCTGCTGGTCCCCCGGCTGGCCGGAACCGTGCCTTAGCCGGAAACCGGGCCTTAGCCGGAAACGGGGCGCTCGCCGGAAACGGGGCGCTCGCCGGAAACGGGGCGGTGGCCGCACAGGGGCGCTCGGCCGAGCGGGGCCCAGCAGGGAAACTACGCCGCCGGAGCCCTTACCGTTAGTGACATGACTGCGCAGGTCCGCTCGCCTTCACCCGCGGCGGTGCCGGGCGGGCCGGGGGCCACGGCGGCGGCCGCCGGCAAGACCAGGGTGCTGGTGGTGGAGGATGACCCCGGCATCGCCGCCCAGCTGGTTCGCGGTCTGGTCCGGGCCGGTTACGCCGCCGGGCAGGTAGCCACCGGCCGCGAGGCCCTCGCCTGGATCGCGCCGGATGTGGTGCTCCTGGACCTCGGCCTGCCGGACACCGACGGGATCGAGGTCTGCCGGGAGCTGCGGGCCCGTTCCGGCGTCGCCATCATCGTCGTCACCGCCCGCGGCGAGGAGCCGGAACGGGTCCTCGCGCTCGACGCCGGCGCCGACGACTACCTGGTCAAGCCGTTCGGGCTGGCGGAGCTGCTGGCCAGGATCCGCGCGGTGCTCCGCCGCGTCCGCCCCGGCGACGAGCTGCTGCGGCACGGCCCGTTGCAGGTCGACGTGCGGACCATGCGGGTGAGCGTGGACGGGCGCGAGGTCGCCCTCACCCCCAAGGAGTTCGGCATTCTGGAGTGCCTGGCCGCCGACCCCGGCCGGGTGGTGACCCGCCAGGAGATCCTGGAGAGCGCCTGGGACGCCCACTGGTACGGGCCGACCAAGGTGCTCGACGTGCACATGGCGGCCCTGCGCCGGAAGCTGGGGGTGCCGGGGCTCATCGAGACGGTTTACGGCCGGGGATTCCGGCTCGGCGACCTGCCCGGCGCGCGCTGACGTGGCTCGCCGGATTGTCGTCAGCATGCTGGCCCTGATCGGGGCGGTGCTGGCCACCAGCGTGATCCCGCTGGGGATCATCACCACCGGGCATGCGCGGGACACCTTCCGGGCGGACACGGTGCTGGCCGCCCGGAGCCTGGCCGGAGCCGCCGAGGAGAGCCTGGGCGACCAGTCCGGCACCGGGCGGCCCGGTCCGGCCGGCGGCACCCGCGCTGCGGCCGGGACCGGCACTGCGGCCGGTACCCGCGTCCAGGCCGGCGGCTCCCACGGCCGCCCGCCGGCGCGCGAGACTGCGCTGGCGCTGGCCCGGGCCCGCCGGGCCGGCCAGTCTGCCTGGGTGCTCGACACCGCCGGGCACCTGGTCGCGACCACCGGCCGGGACCGGCTGCCCGTCCCGGCGGCTGCCGTCGCCGCGGTCCTGACCACCGGCCAGCCGAGAATCACCGAGGCGGACGACCGGCTGCTGGCGGTGGTCCCGGTGGACGGCGCCCGGCGGTCCGCTCCGGCCGGCGCCGTCGTGCTGTCCCGTTCCGCTGCTGAAATGGAACGGCGGGTCAGCGCGCTGTGGACCTGGCTCGCGGCGGTGGGGGGCGGGGGCCTGCTGGCCGCGGCGATGATCGCGGTGGCGCTGACCCGCTGGGTCAGCCGCCCGCTCAGCACGCTGGCCGCCGCAGCGCAGGGGCTGGGCGGCGGCGCGCTCGGCACCCGGGCGCCAGCGGGTCCCGGTCCGCCGGAGGTGCGGCGCCTCGCGACCGCCTTCAACACCATGGCGGGCCGGCTGGAAACCCTCGTCCACGGCAGCACCGCGACCATGGCGGACGTGTCACACCAGTTGCGGACGCCGCTGGCCGCGCTGCGGCTGCGGCTCGACGTGCTCGCCGCCGACGCGGACCCGGCGACCGCGGCCGAGCTGGCCGGCGCGCAGGGCGAGATCGCCCGGCTGTCCCGGCTGGTGGATGGGCTGCTCGCGGTCGCCAGGGCGGAGAACGTGGTCACCGAGCCGGTGCCGGTGGCGGCCGGCGAGGTGGCCAGCGACCGGGCGGGAGCCTGGCGGCCGGTGGCGGAGGAACGGGGCGTCACCCTCACCGTGGACTGCCCGCGGCCGGTCTGGGCCAGCCTGGGCGAGGGCCACCTCGAGCAGATCCTGGACAACCTGCTGGCCAACGCGCTGGACGCGGTCCCCCCGGACGGTCACGTCCGGGTCAGTGCCGGGACGGCCGGCCAGGGCACCCGGCTGACGGTCGCCGACGACGGCCCGGGCATGACGCCGCAGCAACGGGAGGCCGCGTTCCGCCGGTTCGCCTCTGCCACGCCGGGCGGAGCCGGGCTCGGCCTCGCCATCGTCCACCGCCTGGTCACCGTCAGCGGCGGTAGCGCGGCGCTGTCAGAGACCCCCGGGGGCGGGCTGACCGTGACCATCGATTTGCCCGGCGCGGCCGGGACCCGCACTCTTTACCGGTTCTGAACCATTCCTGAACCGGTTCCGCAGCTCGGGCCGGCCAGCCTGGTTGGCAGGTGACAAGCCGGGCCGGTGACGGCTGGGTGATGCGACGGGCCAGTGTGGGAGGAGTCCGGCAGTGACAGTGACCCGGTCGGCGGCACGTTCGCGCCGTGATCCCACCGGGGGAGCCGAGGGCAACGAGCGCCTCACCGCGATCGCGGGCGCGGCGCTGCTGGTGCTGTTCGCCGCCGAGGGCGTCACGGTCCTGGCCGTGCGCCAGCTGCTCACCCTGCACTTCTTCCTCGGCATGCTGCTGATCGGCCCGGTGCTGCTCAAGGCATGCTCGACCTGCTACCGGTTCGCCCGCTACTACACCGGGGCCCCCGCCTACCGGCGGAAAGGGCCGCCCTTGCTGCTGCTGCGGCTGCTCGGGCCGGTGGTGATGGCCACCTCGGTGGCGGTGATCGGCACCGGGGTCATGCTCGGGATCACCGGCCCGGCCGGCAGCCAGCCGTGGCTCATGCTGCACAAGGCCACGTTCGTGCTGTGGTTCTGCGCTATGACCGTGCACGTGCTCGCGTACATGTGGCGGCTGCCCCGGCTGATCAGGGCGGACCTGCCCAGCCTGACCGCCCGGGCGCGTTCGGCGCTGGCGGGCCGGGCGGCCCGGTGGCTGCTGCTGGCCGCATCGCTGCTGGCCGGCGTGCTGGTCGCCCTGCTCACCTATCACCAGGCAGGCGCCTGGACGGGGCTGGCGTTCAGCGGCGGCTGACCGGCCGGCCCGTTACCGCTTGGGGTGCCTGATCACGACCACCGGGCAGGGCGCGTGGTGGATGCAGTGCTGGCTCACCGAGCCGAGCAGCGTTCCCGCCAGCTCGCCGTGGCCGCGGCTGCCTACCACGAGCATCTCCGCTCCCGCGGCGAGTTCGGTCAGCGCCTGCCCGGCGGGGCGCTCCACCACCCGGGAACGGATCTCCACCGAGCCGTCCTCACGGGAGACGTCCGCGGTCGCCTTGGCCAGCGTCCGGGCGGCCTCGCCCGCGTAGTCGAACTCGTCGGGCACTCCCAGGCCATAGTTCGATGGATACTGCCACGCGCACACCGCATCAACGACGCTGCCGGTCAGGCTGGCCTGGCGGACCGCCCATTCCAGCGCCTCGATGGACGACTCGGAGCCATCCACCCCGACCACTATGCGCTTCCCCGTTTCGGTCATGACCTCGTCCCCTCCTCACCTCCATCCCACGCCGGGGGCCGGCCGCCAGGCAGGGCCGTGCGTCCCGGGTGAGCAGGCCGTCCAGCACTTCCCGCAGATCCGCGTCACCTGACCGAGGGCCGCTCCGCGGATCGCAGCGCGGGAGCGGCAAGGTGGGGCCGCGGCGGCCGGGAGAGCCTGGCCGGCCACCAGTTCCAGCGGCCGCACAGCACCACGGCGGCCGGGACCATCAGGGTCCGCACCAGGAACGTGTCCAGCAGCACGCCCAGCGCGATGGCGGTCGCGAGCTGCTTGATCTGGCTGGTCGCCCCGGTGATGCCGGCCACGCCGAAGGTGGCGGCCAGGATCAGCCCGGCGGAGGTCACGGTGGTGCCGGTGTGGTGGGCCGCGGTCGCGACCGCCGGCCGCAGCGGCGCCTGCTGAGCCTCCTCCCTGATCCGGGTCATGACCAGGATGTTGTAGTCCTCGCCGAGCGCCATCAGGAACACGAACAGCAGGAACGGCAGCACGAAGTTCAGGCCCGCGTCCCCGGCCCCGACCTGGAAGATGAGCACCGCGATGCCCAGCGCGGCGAAGTAGCTGAGCACCACGGTCGCGGCCAGGTACAGCGGCGCGATCACGCTCCGCAGCAGCAGGCCGAGCAGGATCAGCAGCAGCGCCACCACCACCGGCACGATCTCCACCAGGTCGCCCTGCGACACCGTGCTCACGTCGTAGGACGACGGCGCGAGCCCGGTGACCCCGCTGGTCACGGCTCCCTTGCTGGCATGCTGCACGTCCGACACCGCGGAGCGGACCGACGGGACCGCGTTCAGCGCGGCCGTGCTCGACGCCGGGCCGGCCGTCAGCGACGTGTAGAACTGCACGGTCTTGCCATCCGGGCTGATGAACTGCGAGGTGGCCCGGTAGGACTGGTACTGGCTGGCCGGGACCGGGGTGCCGGCCGGCTCGGTGGCCGGCAGCTTGCCCGGCGGCCCGAGCTGCGCGTACAGGCTGGCGAGCTGCTGGCTGCTGACCGCCGTGCCGTTGGGGTTGAACGGGCCGCTGACCGAGGCGAACACCGGCTTGGCGGCCAGATCGTTCTCGGCGTCGCGGGCCGGGGTGAGGTCCTGCCAGACCGAGGACCGGTACCTCAGCAGCACCCCGGTGGGGCTGGCGACGGCGGGCGGGTAGTGGTTGCTGATCACGTTGGTGCCGTTCGCCGACTGGCTGCCCGCCGGCCCGGTGGTCTGGCCGCCGAACCCGCTGGAGGTGAAGCCGCCAGCGAACGCGCCCAGCACGGCGAGCAGCACCACCCCGCCGGCGAGCGTGATCGCGGGATGGGCGATCACGATGTCGGCCAGCCTGGCCCACGGGCCCTCCCGGCTGGCGGGGCGGACCGGGCGGGGCCAGAAGACCGCCCGCCCGCACACCGCGAGCAGCGCCGGGATCAGCGTGAGCGCGGCCAGCAGCATGATGGCGACCGCCAGCGCCAGGGCCGGGCCGAGGCCCGAGTACAGGCCGAACGATGCCAGCAGCAGGCTCAGCAGGGCGGCGATCACGGTCCCGGCCGAGAACGTGACGGACTCGCCCACGAACCGGCCGGTGCGCTCGATCGCCGCGGGCGGCGGGTCGCCGCCGGCCATCGACTCGCGCACCCGCAGGATGAAGAACAGCCCGTAGTCGGTGCCCGCGCCGAGTATCAGCACCACGAGCATGGTCTGGGTGACGGTGGATACCTGCAGCCCGCCGGTGGACAGCCCGGCGATGATCCGGCCGGACAGCTGCAGCACCAGTTCCGCCGCGCCCAGCGTGATCAGCGGCGCCAGCACCGACCGGAACACGATCGCCAGCATCACCAGGATGACCACCAGGGTCAGGTTCTCGGTCAGCCGCTGCGCGCTGGCCTGCGACTGCTGGTTGTCCACCGCGCTGGGAAGCTGCCCGGTCAGGTACGCGGACAGCCCGGACGGCAGCCCCGCGGTGCTCATCGTCTGCCGGACGCCCGAGACCGCCGGGGACGCGTCGATGCTGGACGTCCCGACGTTGAACACGACCTGTGCCTTGTCGGCCTTGCCGTCGGAGGACAGGCCCTGACCGGACACCGACACGACGTGATCGTCGCGGGCGATCTTGTCCTGGAGGCTGGTAATCGCGTCCTGGTCGCTGCCGGTCAGCGTGGACCTGCCCAGCACGACGAGGGTGCCGGTGGTGTCGCCCACCGGCTGGAACGGCGCCGCCAGCCGCATCGCCGTGACGCTGGGCGAACTGGCTGGCAGGAACGAGCTGTTGTCGGTGTTGACGGCGCCCGACAGGTCCGGCAGCAGCGTGATGCACAGCACCGCGGCGGCGATCCAGCCGGCGATGATCAGGTACCGGAACCGGGTCGCGAACCGGGCCGCCCCGGCCATGAAGCTACCCAACGGACACACCCCCCGCAGGCAGTGCCCCCGGGCCGGTCCCGGCGGCGTCCCGCATGTGCCGTACCACCGCACCCTACGTGCCCTCCCGGTGGCTGGGTCCTGCCCGGGCGGCCGAACCTCCGCCATCTCCCGCCGGGAGGACTACAGTGGTCCTCCTAGTGAATGACTAATCACTTAGGAGGACCGCATGGACTTCGCGGACTCCGCCGCCATGCAGGCGCTGCGCAAGACCGTGTCGGACATCGCCGGGTCCTTCGGGGGCAGCTACTACGCGGCCCGGGCCCACTCCGGCCGGTCCTGCACCGAGCTGTGGGAGGCGCTGGGTAGCGCGGGCTTCCACGGCGTCAACGTGCCCGAGGAGTACGGCGGCGGCGGGGGCGGCCTGTCCGAGCTGGCGGCGGTGTGCGAGGAGACCGCCGCCCAGGGCTGCCCGCTGCTGCTGGTGGTGGTCTCCAGCGCCGTCTGCGGCGAGGTGCTGGCC
>DASQSC010000005.1:0-6603 GCA_035642555.1 Streptosporangiaceae bacterium
GCTGCCCGGGCCGGCCCGCGCCGGTGCCGGGAGGCTCCCCGGGCGCGGGGTGCCCGGTGGCCGCGGCGACCGGTAGCTGCCCGGCCGCGGCCCCGTCTCCGCCGCGGATTCCCGCGCCGGGGCCGGCGACCACCCGCAGGGTGGCCGGGCCGTCCGGGGTAAGCGAGGTGCGCCAGACTCCCCCGGTGGCATCGATCCAGAACGCCGGGTCACGACCGCCGCGCCGGTGCACCGACAGGGTCCGCCGCAGGTCGACCGGGAACGGGGCCTGCCACTCCAGCGCCTGCGGAGCGGCCGGCCCGGATCCCGGTTCGTCGGCACGCACCGGCCCATTGTCGCGCCGCCGCCGCTCCGTCCGGGAGTGGTTGCGGCGGGACACGCCGGGACACGCCGGCAGTGGCAGGGTTCGCCCGTCCTGCGCCCCGTCGCCGGCCGGGCCAGGGCTGCTGGCGGCAGGCCGCGAGCCGTCGTCAGGCGCCGGTGGAGACCTGCCGCAGGAGACCCTGCCGGACGAGGTCCTGCCGCAGGAGACCCCGCCGGAGGAGGCCCCGCCGTCAGGCGTCGGTGGAGAACCGGACCGAGGTCGGCGCGAGCTCGACTCCCGGCCACACCCGCAGCCCGGCGCGCAGCTCGTTGCCCTCAGCGACGGCCGCGCCCTCGCCGATGACCACGCAGTCCAGGACCGCGCCGCCCGCCACCCGGGCGGCCGGGCCGAGCACGCTGCTGGTGACCTTCGCACCCGGTCCGACGGTGACGCTGTCGAACAGCACGCTCCCGGTCACCTCCGCCCCGTCGGCGACCGACGACCCGGGCCCGATCACGGTGCCGCCACCGAGCCGCGCGCCCGCGCTCACCTGGGCGCCGCGGAGCACCAGCGCCTCGGATGGGATCCCGGGCACCGCCGCCAGGGCGGGCGAGTCCAGCCGCCCGAGCACCAGGTCACACGAGCCGCGGACGAACGCCTCCGGCGTGCCCACATCCAGCCAGTAGGAACTGTCGTGGAAGCCCATGACGACCTGGCCGCTGCCGATGAGCGCCGGAAACGTCTCCCGCTCCACCGAGACCACCCGGCCCGCCGGTATCTGACCGATGACATCACGCCGGAACACGTAGCAGCCGGCGTTGACCCGGTCGGTGACCGGGTCCGGGGTCTTCTCCAGGAACGCGGTCACCCGCCCGCCGCCGTCGGTGGGCACGCAGCCGAAACGGGCCGGGTCCGGCACCTGGACCAGGTGCAAGGTGACCGCGGCGTCAGCCTTCAGATGGGTCTCGACCTGCGCGGTGATGTCGTGCCCGGAAAGGATGTCGCCGTTCAGGATCAGCACCGGGCTGTCGCCGGAGCAGCGCAGCGCAGTGGCGGCGTTGCGGATCGCGCCGCCGGTGCCGAGTGGCGTTTCCTCGTGCACATACTCGATTTCCAGCCCGAACGAGCACCCGTCAGCCAGGCACTCGGCGAACATGCCGGCCTGGAATGCGGTCGCGAGCACCACCCTGGTCACCCCGGCCGCCGCGGCCTTGGCGAGCTGATGGGCGAGGAACGGGACCCCGGCGGTGGGCAGCAGCGGCTTCGGCGTGCCGATGGTGAGCGGGCGCAGCCGCGTGCCCTGGCCGCCGACGAGGAGGATCGCCTCAAGCGGCTCTGCCCCGATCCTGCCGGGCGAGCCAGGCGGGTAGCTGGACATACGGACGGAGGCTACTCGCCTCGCTGGCCAACTGCACGCTGGTAGCAGGCCATATGCGCATCCGCCGATGCCGCCCAGGAAAACTCCTCCGCCCGGGCGTGTCCTGCCGCGCCGAGCGCCTCCCGGTGCCCGCGGTCGGCCAGCAGCTGCGCCAGCGCTTCGGTGATGCTCTCGGAGTCAGGCTCGGTGTAGGCGACCGCGTCGCCGCCGACCTCCGGCAGCGACGTGCGGTGGGTGGTCAGTACCGGCGCGCCGCAGGCCATGGCCTCGAGCACCGGCAGCCCGAAGCCCTCGCCCCGGCTCGGGAACGCCACCACCTGCGCGCCGCCGAGGAAGCCGGGCAGGTCGCGGAAACGCAGGTAGCCCGGGCGTACCAGCCGCAGGTGGGCAGGCACGGCGGCGACCGCCTCGTCCACTTCCTCGCTCCAGCCGCTGCCCCCGCCCAGCACCAGCGCGGGCGGGTCGGGCAGGTCGCAGACCGCCGCCGCCCAGCCGGTGATGAGGGCGGGCACGTTCTTGCGTGGCTCCAGCGTGCCGAGGTAGGCGAGGTAGAGCTGGCCGTGCAGGCCGAGCCGGTCTGACACCGCCCGGACCTGCTCCTGCGCCGGGCGGTGGAACAGCTCATGGTCCACGCCGTGGTAGGCGACGTCGATCCGGGTGGAGTCGGCGTCGAGCACCCGGACCAGCTCGTCCCTGGTGGCCTTGGACGGCACCAGCATCCTGGTCGCGCGCCGCGCCGCGGTGCGGATCGCCGACTTGAAGAACGTGGCCGCGACCGGGTTGTGGGCGTCCGGCTCCGTGAAGAACGTCAGGTCATGAACGGTCACCACGACCGGCACGCCCGCCCGTAGCGGCATGGAGTAATGCGGTGAGTGCAGAACGTCGGCGTCGACCTGCTGGGCGACCAGCGGCAGCCCGGTCTGTTCCCAGGCGAGCCGAGCTGGACGGTGGGCGATGGCGGTCGGCCCCGCCACGATCCGGGCGTCAGGCACCAGCTTGCCGTAGCGTTCCTCGTCGGCGCGCTGACAGGCGACTGCGAGGTCAGCGCCTGCCGCATCGAGCGCAGCTACCAGGCCGTCGACGTACCGGCCGAGCGCACCGCGATCCGCTGGCACCGATGTCGCATCAACAAGGACCCGAGGTGCCACGATCTGTCTCGCTCCTCTTCCCAGGCCGGTGAACTTCCCCGCTTCCACCGAGCGTACGCCCTCCGGCAGGCCGGTGGTGAACATCACCACCCGGACGGCGCGCTCCCCGTCCCGGCTGCCGCGGGCCTACCGCTGGCTCGTGCGCCGGGCCGGGAGGACAGGGATCAGCAGGAGGGAACGGGTTTGCCGGTGGCCAGGGCCTGCAGGTCGCCCACGGCTCCGCGCAGCGTGCTCACTTTGACCAGGCGCAGCCCGGCCGGCACCGCACCGGCCGCGTCGTGGCAGTTGGCGGCCGGGGTGAGGAAGACCGTCGCGCCGGCCACGCGGGCGGCGGCGAGTTTCTGCTGGATGCCGCCGATTGGCTCGACTTCCCCGCTGGCGGACGCCAGTTCCCCGGTACCCGCGATGAACCGGCCGTTGGTGAGGTTCGCCGGGGACAGCTTGTCGACGATCCCGAGCGCGAACATCAGCCCGGCGCTGGGCCCGCCGATCTGGCCGACGTCGATCTTCACGTGGAACGGGAACCGGTAGGTCTCGCCGATCGTCACCCCGATCACGGTATGTCCCTGCAACGGGACGGTCCGCAGCCGCACCTGCCTGCGCGCCTGGCCATGGCTGATCGTCAGGGTGACGGCGCTGCCTGGCCGCCGCGCCCTGATCAGGCTGGAGGTGGTGTGACGGCAGGTCACCGGCGTGCCGTCGACCGCCTTGATGACGTCGCCCTTGCGCAGTGCGCTGGCGGCGGGCATCCCCTTCTCGGTGGTCAGGACGGTGTCCAGGGTGGTGAACCCGACCCCGAGCTGGCACAGGGCGGCCGCGGTGGCGGTCTCCTGCGAGCTGACCATCTGCTGGGTGTCCTGCCGCGTCACCTGCTGCTGGCTCTGGCCGGGCCCGAACAGTTCCTGCTCCGGCACCACCGCGTAGTGCGGGGTGAGCCACGCCTGCAAGGCCGTGAACAGGTTGAAGTGGTCGGACGGGCCGCCCTGGAAGGACACCGTGACCAGGTTCAGATGACCGTTGACCGGATAGGTCCGGCGGCCGGAGACCGCGATCAGCTCGTGCTTGCCGGCCCGGCCGAGGGTGTTCAGCGTCGGGCCGGGGCTGAGGATCACGTACGGGACCGGCAGCAGCGCCGCCGCCGCCAGGGCGATCACCACCCCGGCCCCGGCGATAATCAGCGTGAGCTGGCGCCGGGAGGCGGACCGCAGGTTAAGCACTGCCGACCCACTCGCTGCCGCCGTCAGCGAACCACTGCTGCTTCCAGATCGGCACGCTCTGCTTGAGCTCGTCGATCAGCATCCGGCAGGCGTCGAACGCCTCGGCCCGGTGCGGGCAGGCGACGGCCGTCACCACGGCCAGGTCCCCGATCGCCAGCTCGCCCACCCGGTGCACGGCCGCCAGCGCCCGCACCTCGAAGCTGGCCGCCACCTTCTCGGCTACCCGCCGGAGCTCGGCCACCGCGGACGGATGGGCGCTGTAGGAGAGCCGGGTGACGCCCCGGCCATGATCGTGATCCCGCACCGTCCCCGCGAACAGCGCGATCCCGCCCGCCCCGGCATCGGCGACGGCGGCCCGCACCTCATCCACCGACAGCGGGGCTTCCCGCAGCTCGGCCAGCCTGATCACGTCCACGCAGTCACCGTACCCGGATCAGCTGGCCGGTGGCGGCGGGGAGCCACGACGCCGGCGGCGGGCCGCGCGCACGATGGCGGCGGTGCCGATGACGGCCACCGTGCCGGCGGCCGCGGTGATCGTCGCCTCCTTGCGGGGGATCCGGCGCTGCCCGCCGCGGTGGGCGGCGCGCAGCTCGAGCACCTCGCGCAGGACCGACTCGTTGTCGTGCGCTGGCCGCCACCCCGCCGCCCGCAGGGTGGCGCAGTCCACCACCCACGGGTACACGAGGTACTGCAGGTCGTTCACGGGGGCGGGAGTGATGCCGATGCGGTGCAGCCGCTGCGCGGTGGCGAACGTCAGCCCGGCCGGCAGCTCGACCCGGCGCAGCCCGGACAGTTCCTCCACCCGGTCCTGGTCCAGCCACCCGTCGCAGCCGACCGCGAAGCTGCCGGTCACCTGGCCGGTGACGGCGAGCTCGAGCGCCGAGGTGAGGTCGTCGGCGTGGCAGAACTGCCACCGCGGCATGCAGCCCTTGACCGCCAGCAGCCGGGACGACTCGAAATGCGTGGTCACCAGGGTGTCGAGGTCTTCGCCGACCAGCCCGGCCGGGCGCACGACGGTGACCGCCATCCCGGGGTGGGCCCGCCGCGACCGCCGCGCCAGGTGCTCGATCTCCAGCAGGTCGCCGGCCACGCTGCCGTCGGGGTCGGCGGCCAGCGGCGCGTCCTCGGGCAGCGGGACCGGGTTGCCGGGCCGCGCGCCGTAGACCATCGCGCTGGTCACCAGGATGACGTGCGCGACCCGGCCGGCGGCCGCGGCGGTGAGCACGGTCTGCGCGGCACGCACGTTGAACGCCCGCCGGGCCCGGTAGTCGGAGTCGGCGGACAGGTCCAGGTCGGTGTGCACCAGCACGTCCACCCCGGCCAGCCGCCCGGCCAGCGCCGGGTCACGGACGTCAGCCAGCCGCCAGGTCACGCCGCTGACCGCGCCCCGGTGATCGTCGATTGCTACCACCCGCCGGACGCTGGCGGATTCGGCCAGCCTCGCCGCGAGCGCGTGCCCGAGCCCGCGGGCCGCCCCGGTGATTCCCACCACCGGGCCCCCGCCGCTGGCGGGCTGGCTGGCCGCGGCCGGCCCGGAGCGGGTCCCGGTCGCGGCCTCGGCCTCGCCAGGCAGGCGCGGGCCGGGCACATTCCCGTTCGGTGTCCCGGCGGCGCTTCCGGTCCCCGGCAGGTCTGGCGTCCCGGGGGCGCTCCCGGTTCCGGCGGCCTCGCCGTGCGCGTGCTCGGGGCGCGCCGGGCGGATCCCGGCCTCACGCCGTGGACTCACCGGCCCCGCTCCGGTGCGCCGATGGCGAACCGGGGCCTGTGCGGTGCTCAAGGTCTGCTGCTCCCGGGATAACGTGACTGGTGTGACCATTCCATCCTGCCCGAAAGCCCGCGCGCTCCGGGGAGCGGTCACCGACCCAGGGCCGGTTACCTTCGCCGGGGCGCGGCCGGAAGGGCCTGAGGCCGTTCTCCCGCAGCAGAGCACTGAGGTGTCACGGACATGACTGATCCTCCCTTTGGCTTCGGCCCGCCCGGCGGTCAGGGGCGGGGCGGCTCCGGCGGCTCCGGCGATTCCGGGGGTTCCGGGGGTTCCGGCGGGGCCGGCGGCGGGCCGCTCGGCCCGCTCGGGGACCCGCAGCAGTTCGCCGAGGCGCTGCGCCGGTTCGCCGACCTGATGTCCTGGCAGGGCGGACCCGTGAACTGGGATTTCGCCAAAGACATGGCCCGGAACGCGGTCGCCGCCGAAGGCGACCCGAGCGTGCTCGACGTCGACCGCAGCCACATCGCGGAAGCCATCCGGCTGGCCGATCACTGGCTGGACGAGGTGACCTCGTTCCCGTCCGGCGTGCGGCGCGCCGAAGCCTGGAGCCGGTCGGAATGGGTGGAGGCCACGCTGCCGGTGTGGTCGAAGCTGTGCGACCCGATCGCCGACAAGGCGGTCAGCGCGATGAGCGGCATGCTCAGTGGCAGCCCGGAGGACCTGGCCGCCGGGCTGCCGCCGGAACTGGCCCCGGCGATGCAGGCCCTCGGCGGGGCAGGCGGCATGGGCGGGCTGGCCGCGATGATGCAGCGGATCGGCGGCATGATGGTCGGCGGCCAGGCCGGCGCGGC
>DASQSC010000006.1:0-2209 GCA_035642555.1 Streptosporangiaceae bacterium
TCCGACCTGGAGACGTTCGACGCCCACCGCATCTACCCCTGCTTCGACCAGCCCGACCTCAAGGGAACCTTCGAGCTCACGGTCACCGCGCCAGCGGGCTGGCAGGTGATCTCGAACATGGCCCCGGACGTGGCCGGCCGGCCAGCGGGGGGTTCCGGCGAGCCTGCCCCCGGCACCGCGGCCGCGTCCAGTACCCGCTGGCACTTCCCGCCCACGCCGGTCATGTCCACGTACATCACGGCCGTCGCGGCCGGCCCGTACCACGTGGTGCGCTCGGAGTACGACGGCATCCCGCTCGGCATCTTCTGCCGGCAGTCGCTGGCGCAGTACCTGGACCCGGCCGAGATCTTCGAGGTGACCAGGCAGGGCTTCGGCTTCTACCACCGGGAGTTCGGGCGGCGGTACCCGTTCGAGAAGTACGACCAGCTCTTCGTGCCCGAGTACAAGGCCGGCGCGATGGAGAACGCCGGCTGCGTCACGTTCCTGGAGGACTACCTGTTCCGGTCCCGCGTCACCGACTTCGCCCGGGAGGGCCGGGCCGGCACGATCCTGCACGAGATGGCGCACATGTGGTTCGGCGACCTGGTGACCATGCGGTGGTGGGACGACCTGTGGCTGAACGAGTCGTTCGCCACCTGGGCGGGCACCACCGCGCAGGCGGAGGCGACCCGCTGGCCCTTTGCCTGGACCACGTTCGCCCAGCTCGAGAAGGCCTGGGCGTACCGGCAGGACCAGCTTCCCTCCACCCATCCGATCGCGGCCGATATCCCCGACATCGAAGCCGTGGAGGTGAACTTCGACGGCATCACCTACGCCAAGGGCGCGTCCGTACTCAAGCAGCTGGTCGCGTACGTGGGCCGGGACAGTTTCCTGGCCGGCGTGCGCCGCTACTTCGGCCAGCACGAGTGGTCCAACGCCACCCTGGCGGACCTGCTGGGAGCGCTGGAGGAGATCTCCGGCAGGCAGCTGTCCGGCTGGTCCAAGGAATGGCTGGAGGCCGCGGGCGTGAACACGCTGCGGCCCGAGATCACGACCGGCGCGGAGGGCCGGTTCACCGAGTTCGCCGTGGTGCAGGAGGCGCCGGAGGCGCACCCGGTGCTGCGCTCGCACCGGATCGCGGTCGGGCTCTACGACCGCACCGATGCCGGGCTGGTGCGGCGGCGCCGGGTGGAGACCGACATCGCCGGCGAGCGCACCGTCCTGCCTGAGCTGACCGGGGAGCCCCGCCCGGACCTGGTGCTGGTCAACGACGACGACCTCACCTACGCCAAGACCCGGCTCGACCCGGCGTCGCTGGCCACGCTGATGAGCAGCATCGGCGAGTTCACCGAGCCGCTGCCCGCCGCGCTGTGCTGGGCCGCCGCCTGGGACATGTGCCGGGACGCCGAGCTTGCCGCCCGCGACTACCTGCGGCTGGTGCTGTCCGGCCTGCCGTCGGTGACCAGCATCTCGGTCACGCAGACCCTGCTGCGGCAGGCCAGCGCCGCGCTCCGGCAGTACGCCGACCCGGCATGGCGCCCGGCCGGGCTCGAGCTGGCCAGTTCCACGCTGCGAGAGCTGGCCGACCGGGCCGAGCCCGGGTCGGATGCCCAGCTCGCCTATGTGCAGGCACTGGCCGGCGTCGCCGCAACCCCGGGTGAGCTGGCACTGCTCGCCGGGCTGCTGGACGGCTCAGCCTCGCTGCCGGGGCTGGCGGTCGACACGGAGCTGCGGTGGCGGCTGCTGCACCGGCTGGTGAGCCGCGGCGCGGCCGGGCCGGACCAGATCACCGCCGAACTGGACAACGACCCCACCGACGCCGGGCAGCGGCGGGCCGCCACCAGCCGCGCGGCGATCCCCGACCCGGCCGCCAAGCAGGCCACCTGGGACGAGATCGTCAGCGGGAAGCTGCCCAACGCCACCTTCCGTGCGGTGCTGGCCGGCTTCACCGACCTGGACCGGCCCGACCTGCTGGCGCCGTTCGCGAGCCGCTACTTCGACGTGGTGGGCGGGCTCTGGGAGCAGTGGACCCCGGACATGGCGCAGTGGTTCGCCGCCAACGCCTACCCGATCTGGGCGAACTCGCCGGACACGATCCGCGCCACCGACGACTACCTGGCGCGCACCAGCCCGCCCGCCGCGCTGCGCCGCCTGATCATGGAGGGCCGCGACAGCCTCCAGCGGGCCCTCCGCTGCCAGGAACGCGACCGCCAGGCCACCTAACCGCCCC
>DASQSC010000007.1:0-4279 GCA_035642555.1 Streptosporangiaceae bacterium
CGGTGAGCACATCGGCTTCGCCGGCCTCGGCCATGGCCGACAGCGCCCGGTAGACCGTGGTCAGGCCGATGCGGTCCCCGGCCGCCCGCAGCTGGGCGTGCAGGTCCTGGGCGCTGACGAACGTGCCCGCCGCTGCCAGCGCCTGGCGCACCGCATCATGCCGGGCGGTCACCGTGTCTGCGCACCTCGCCGCATCGGGGATGTCATCTCTTCATTGTGCCCGCAACCGCCGGCTGCGGCACGCAGGCCAGGCTGCCGGGTCACCGCCGGCTAGCTCATGACGTGGCGGGCGCGGCCGGCCGCGATCTGGTCCGGCGGCGGAGCCGCGACCCGGCGAAGACGGCGAGGTACGCGGCGGCTGCCACGGCGATGATGGCGAAGCTGGGCGGCAGGGCCGGGGCGGCGAAGGCCAGGCCGAGGCCGGCCCACATCTCGGCAACGGCCAGGCAGGCCGAGATGGCCAGGCCCCGGTAGGGGCGCGCGGTCAGCAGCAGGGCGGTGGCGGCAGGCGCGGCGAGCAGGCCGAGCAGCAGCAGCGCGCCGACCGCCTGGGTCGCCTCGGCGGCGGTCGCCCCGACGGCGGCGAGGAAGCCGATGCCGAGCGCGCGGACCGGGACCCCGCGGGCCGCCGCCACCGCCTCGTCCAGGCTGGCGAACAGCAGTGGCCGGCTGATCGCGGCGACGACCACGGCGATGCCGGCGCCGATGGCGGCCGCGGTGACCGCCTGCCCGGACGACAGCCCGAAGATCGTTCCGAACAGGACGCTGATCCCAGCGGTCCCGTTCGAGCTGCTGCGGGACGTCGTGTAGAGGGTGAGGAAGAAGACGCCGATGCCCAGGACCCAGGCGAACACGTTGCCGATGACCACATCGTCGGCGCGGCCCCGGGTCCCGAGGATCCCCAGGCCCACCGCCACCGCGATGGTCGCGACGAACAGGCCGAGCCGCAGGTCGATCCCGGCGGCGAGCGCGGCCAGCGCGCCGGTGAACGCGACGTGGCTGAGCGCGTCCCCGGTGAACACCTGGGCACGGAGCACCAGGAAGAACCCGGCCAGCCCGCAGGCAGCGGCGATCGCGGTCCCGGCGAGCAGCGCGTGCTGCAGGAACGGGTGCGCCAGGATGCTCATGCCGGCACTCCCGCGCCGGCCAGGGCGGGACGGCGCCGCGCCCGCCCGCGGGCGGCCGCGGCGAGCTGGGCTGCCAGGTAGGCGGCGAACGCGAAGCTGGTGACGTAGAACCCGATCGGGTACGGCGAGTAGAACGCAGCCATGAGCCCGGCCCAGGTCACCAGCCACCCGATCATCACCGTGAGCACCAGGCTGGCCAGCGGGCGCAGGGTCACCCGCTGCGCGGTCGCGGCCGGCATCACCAGCAGCGCGAACACCAGCAGCGCGCCGGTGATCTGCGCCGTCTCGGCCACGGCTGCCCCCAGCAGCACCAGGAACCCGGCCGACAGCGCCCCCACCGGGATTCCCTGCGCCCGGGCGACGTCGGGGTCCACCGAGGCGAACAGCAGCGGCCGCCCGGCCACGGCCACCACGGCAAGCACGGCCAGGCCGGCCCCGGCCAGCAGCACCACCTGCCCGGCGGTGACGCCGAGGAAGCTGCCGAACAGCAGCGCCGTGGTGCCGTTGAGGAACCCCTGATAGAGGGCGACGAACAGCAGCCCGCAGGCGAGCGTGAACGCCTGCACGACGCCGGTCAGGGCCGACTCGGCGGCGCGGCTGCCCGTACTGCCGCGGTGCCGGGCGGCCAGCGCGATGACCACCGCCGCGGCCACGCAGCAGCCGAAGTAGCCGTAGGCGGCGCTGATCCCGATCAGGGTCGCGCCCGCCGCGCCCGGGAAGGCCGCCAGCGCCAGCGTGTGGCCCGCGAACGACTGGCGGCGCAGCACCATGAACCAGCCCATCACCCCCGCGACCACCGCCACGATGGCACCGGCCCGGAACGCGTTCACCATGAACGGGAACGACCACATGACGCGGATGTCGGCCAGCAGGTTCCACGAGAAACCGGCGCCGGTCATGGCGTGCCGCCGCCGGCATGCCGGTCGGTGTGCAGGGCCGGCGGCTCGGGCTGGCCGACCACCACCAGCCGCCCGTCGGAGGCGGTCAGCACCTCTACCGGGGTGCCGAACAGCCGGGTCAGCGTCTCGCTGGTGATCACCTCGGCCGGGGTGCCGGCCGCCGCGGCGCCCGCCGCCAGGTAGGCCACCCGGTCCAGATGGGACAGGATCGGGTTCACGTCGTGCGCGACCATCACCACGGTCACGCCCTGGTCACGGCAGATCCGGCCGATCAGCGCGGCCGCCGCCGCCTGGCTGGGCAGGTCCAGGCTGTCCAGCGGCTCATCGAGCAGCAGCAGCTCCGGCTGCCGGATCAGGGCCTGCGCGAGCAGCAGCCGCTGCTGCTCGCCACCGGAGCACTCGCCAACCGGCCGGCCCGCGTATCCGGCGGCGCCGACCAGGTCGATCGCTTCGGCCACCCGGCGGGCGGCGGCCCGGCTGCGGCGGCCGAACGGCAGCGGCAGGCCCCAGCGGTCGCCGTCCAGGCCCAGCCGGATCAGGTCCGAGCCCCGGATCCGTGCCGAGGCGTCGAAGCTGCGCCGCTGGGGCAGGTAGCCGATCCGGCGGCTGGCCCGGCCCGGCGGCTGGCCCAGCACGGTGACCTGGCCGCTGGCCACCGGCAGCACCCCGAGCAGGGCCTTGAGCAGCGTCGATTTGCCCGCGCCGTTCGGGCCCAGCACCGCCACGAACTCACCAGGGCCTACCCGGAGGTCCACCCCGCTCCAGATCGTCGCGCCGTCAAGGCGCACCGCCGCGTTCCGCAGCTCCAGGACCGCGGTCCCGGCCGCTGGTTCCGCGGCCCTCCGCGGCGGGACCACGATGGCTGCCGGATGAGCGCTATGGGCGGTGTTCACGCTGGCCTCCTTCACGCGCGCCGCTACCTGCCGGTCGCCTGGTGCAGCGCCGCCGCCAGCCGCTGCAACTGGCTCACCTGCCACTGCTCAAACGTGGCGCTGGCCGGGGCCAGGGTCTCGGTGACCGCGGTCACCGGGATGTGGTGCGCCCTGGCCGCCTTCACCTGGGCGGCCACGTCGGGGGTGGCGTTCTGGCTGTTATAGATATAAACCTTGATCCGCCGGCTGGCGATCTGGCGGTCGATGGCGGTCTTGTCCTGGGCGGTCGGCTCGCTGCCCGCACTGATCCCCCTCAGGAACTCCGGCGGCGTCAGCATCTTCAGCCCGAGCGTGGCCGCCAGCGGCGACACGATCGACTCCGAGGCACCCACCGGCGTCCCCGCATACCGGGACTTGATCTGGGCGATGACGTTGTTGTACCGGGCCAGCGCGGTCGTCTCGAACCAGTGCTGCCGACGGGTGAAGTAGCCGGCGTCGGCCGGGTCGAGCCGCCGGTAGCCGGCGGTGATGGCCGTGATCACCCGCCGGACGCTGGCCGCCGAGTACCACTGGTGCGGGTTGTCACTGTCTTTGAGTCCCAGCAGGGTCCCGACGGTCAGCTCCGTCCGGCCGGCCACCGGGTTCGCGGAGATCAGCTTCGGCGCCCACGGGTCGTACCCGATGCCGTTGACGATCACCAGCTTGGCCAATGCGATGGTCCGGGCGTTGGCGGCGGTCGGCTCGTAATCGTGCGGGTCGGTACTGGGGCTGGTGATGATGCTGGTCTCGGTGACATGGCTGCCGCCCAGCTGGCTGGCGATGCTGCCCCAGAAATTCTCCGCCGCCACTACCGCGATCTTCGAATCACCGCCGGACGGCTGCGACCCCGGCGCCGCCGTCGAGCACCCGGCCACCGCCAGCGCGGTCACCGCCACCACCGCGCCGGCCACTCGGGGCGCCGTCAGCATGACCCTCATCTGGGAGCCTTTCCCCGGCGCGTCCCAGCACGCCACCGCGCCTGGCACGTCAGTCGATGAGAATGAACCGGTCATCATTCCGGCGACCGGTCCCCTTACAGCATAATGAAAACGGTTACCGTTGTCATCTTCTTCCCCGGCCGGGCCGGGCCGGGCAGAACCCCCCTCAAACACCGCCCCTAAGGGGTGTATCCGGGGCTATCGGGGCCATGATTGGTTCATGGTGACCGGCACCCGCGCCGGGTCGGGCGCGCAGTGCCGCACAGCACTGGAGGCGCGCCGTGAACGTCGGCGAAGAACTGGCGGAAGCCCGCCGCCAGTCCGGTCTCACCGTGACTCAGGTCAGCCAGCGGACCCGCATCAGGGAAACGATCATCCGCGGCATCGAGCACGACGACTACACC
>DASQSC010000008.1:0-3079 GCA_035642555.1 Streptosporangiaceae bacterium
CCGGGCGTCCCGTTCCGCCGCGATGTCGAACTCCTCGCCCGCCTGCTGGTCGCGGTTGGCCCGCTCGGCGCACACCGCGACGATCGTGCCCGCCGGGAACACCACGCCCCGGTGCTCGATCCGGCCGGTGCAGATCCGGGCGGTGAACGGGGTGATCGGCTCGTGCCTGAGCACCTCCGCCACCGCCTGCGGCACCAGGTCCGGCTGCTGGCGGAGCAGCTCCCACTGCCGCGGGTGCGCGGCGAACAGCCGCAGCGCGTGCGACAGCTGCGCCTGGGTGGTGTCCACGCCGCCGGCGAGCACGTTGAGCACCAGGTTCACGCACTCCTCGTGGGTCAGCCGCTCACCGTCCGCCTCGGCGGCGAGCAGGGCCGACAGCAGGTCATCGGAGGGCTCGCCGCGGCGCAGCGCCAGCAGCCCCTCGGCGTAGTCGTGCAGCTCGATGACCGCCTGCTCGATCCGGCCGGCCTCGCTGGCGAGCGCCCGGATGTCGAACTGCCGCTGCACCCAGGACGACCACTCGTGCAGCCGCGGCGCGTCGCCGGGCGGGGCGCCAAGCACGGCCGCGATCGTCAGCGCCGGGTAGGGCTTGGCGATCGCGGGCACGAAGTCGCACCCGCAGCTGCCGCCCAGGCCGTCCCACAGCGCCGCGAGGAACTCGCGCATGGCGGGCCGCCAGCGGGCGGCCGCCCGGGGCGTGAAGGCCGGGCCGACCAGGGCGCGGAGCCGGCGGTGCCGCTCCCCCGTGAGGTTGAGGATGTTGGCGTCGATCATGTCCCGCAGCCGCCCGTCGGTTATGCCGAACAGGTCAGCGATCTCCCGCCCGGGGAACGCGGTCTCCCGTGCCCGCAGGAAGAACTCCCCGGACTCGCGGTCGAGCACCACCACCGCCAGCGGCGAGCGGGCCAGCCAGCCCTGCTCCCGCACCGCGGCGAGCCGCTGGTGGTAGACCTCGCCGGTCAGCCCGGGCTCGTCATAGTCGAAGAACGGCAGGTCAAGCTCGTCTACTGATGGCAGCGGGCGGGCGGGCGCCGGCTGCCCGGCCGGTGCGGCAGCGGGCTCAGTCATGGCCCGACATTACTCTCCAGTAGCCGCGGGGTCGCCCCCCGAGCGGTGCTGTTCGCCGGCCGTCGAAGCCGCGGCTGCCCGCCCTCCGCGGCTACGCCGCCCACTGCGGCTACGCAGCGCTCCGCGGCCCGCCGCCCCTCGCGGCGGGCTGCCGCTGGTGGATGTACAGCTCGCGCCGCCCGGCCGGGCCGACCGCATGGTGGTCGGGTACCGGCAGCTCGTAGCCGACCTCGCGCTGGTGGTCCTGGTACTGGCGGCCCCCGTTGTAGACCCGGCTGAACCGCCACAGCATGCGCACGAAGTTGGTCTGCCCGCGGGTCAGCAGCCGCCCGGCGATGCCGGCGGTCTTGGCCAGCCCGGCCAGCCCGAGGTGCTTGCGGTTGATCACCGCCTGGGTGCGCACCAGTTCCTGGTAGAACTCCGCCAGCGGCAGCGTGGTGGGCAGCACCGCGTGCTGGATGTCGAACAGCCGGTAGTCGCGGGTGGTCAGCTGCCGTGACTGGGTGTGCCAGATCTCGGTGCCGGGGTAGGGCGTCATCACCGACAGGTGCACGATCTCGGGCACCGACTCGGCGAATTCGCGGACCAGCCGGAACTGCCGGGTCTCCCAGGCCGGGTCGACGATGAGGTTGACGGCCACGGTCAGGCCCAGCTGCCGGGCGGCTTCCAGCGCCCGCAGGTTGTCGTCGGTGGACACCCGCTTGCGGTAGGAGTCGAGCCCGCTCTCATCCAGCGCCTCGATGCCCAGGAACATGTAGTTGAGCCCCAGCCGCCGCCACCGCTCGAACACCTCCCGGTTGCGCAGCAGCACGTCGGAACGGGTCTCCAGGTAGTACTCCTTGCGGACGCGGCGCCGCTCGAGCTCGGCGGCGATCGCGTGCCCGTGCTCGGCCCGGATGAACGCGACGTCGTCCACGATGAACACGTTCGGCTCGGCGATCGAGGCGACCTCGGCCGCGGCCGCTTCCGGCGACGCCTTCCGGTAGGTCCGGCCGTAGAACGTCCACGCCGAGCAGAACGAGCAGTCCCACGGGCAGCCGCGGGTGAATTCCACCGACGCGCACGGGTCCAGCACCCCGATGAAGTACTTGTCCCGGCGGCGGGTCAGGTCCCTGGCGGGCGGGCAGTCGTCCAGCGACTCCAGCAGCAGCGGCGCCCCGGTGCCGCTGCCCTCGGCGGTGACCACGCCCGGCAGCTCCGCCAGGCCCCCGTCCCGGGCCGCCGCCAGCAGCAGCGGGGTGATCACCTCGCCCTCCCCGCGCACCACCGCGTCGATCGCGCCCCCGGCCTGGCCGAGCACGTGCGAGGCGATGAACGACACCGAGTGCCCGCCGGCGAACACGAAGCAGCGCGGCCGCACCTGCTTGACCAGGTGCGCCAGCTCGATCACCTCCGGCACGCTGGCCAGGTAGTTCACCCCGAACCCGACCGCGTCCGGTCCGAACGAGGCCAGCTCGGCCGCCACCGTGTCCCGGCCGCACACCTGGAGGTCGAGCAGGCGTACCTCATGCCCGGCGCCCCGGGCGGCGGCTGCCACCCGCTCCACCCCCAGCGGTTCCAGCCGCAGGAAGATCTCCGAATACATCAGGCCGCTCGGGTGGATCAGCAGAACCCGCATCAGTGCCTCCCCCGCCTGCGCCACGAGCGGCAGCAGGCCGACGGCTCGCCCCCCTGTCGGGCCGGTCCCTTTTTCCTGCCCGCCCCGGGCCGGTCAAACCAGGTCAAGCCCCAGGTCCAGGGCGGGACTTGAGTGGGTGAGGGCGCCCACGGCCAGGTAGTCGACACCGGTTTCCGCGACCGCCCTGGCGTCGGCCAGCCGCAGCCCGCCGCTGGCCTCCAGCCGGGTGGCCGGGTAGCGGCTGGCCAGCGCCACCGCGCGCCGCAGCTCGGCCAGCCCCATGTTGTCGAGCAGGATCTCGGCCGCCCCCGCCGCCAGCGCCTCCGCCACCTGGTCCAGCGTGTCGCACTCCACCTCCAGCGGCAGGCCGGGCGCGGCGGCCCGCACCGCCGC
>DASQSC010000009.1:0-6219 GCA_035642555.1 Streptosporangiaceae bacterium
CGGGAAGTCGCCGCGGACATCTCCGGCGCCATCGTGGCCGAGGGGCACGCGCGGACCGACTTCGCCATCGTCGCCTCCGGCCCCAACGCGGCCAGCCCGCACCATGAGCCGTCGGACCGGAGGCTCGCCCCGGGCGACGCGGTGGTGGTGGACATCGGGGGCACCATGCCCAGCGGTTACTGCTCAGACTGCACCCGCACCTACGCGATCGGATCGCCGCCGCCCGAGTTCGCCGCCTATTACGAGGTGCTGGCGCGCGCGCAGGACGCCGCCTGCGCCGCTGTCCGGCCCGGCGTGCCCGCCGAGGCGGTGGACGCGGCCGCCCGCGACCCGATCACCGCAGCCGGGTACGGCCATTACTTCATCCACCGCACCGGGCACGGGATCGGAGTGGAGACGCACGAGGACCCGTACCTGGTGGCGGGGAACAGCGAGCCGCTCGCGCCGGGCATGGCCTTCTCGGTGGAGCCCGGGATCTACCCGGGCCCGCACGGTGCCCGGATCGAGGACATCGTCGTGTGCACCGACGACGGCTGCGACCGGCTCAACAACGTGACCAGGGACCTGGTGGTGGTCGAGGGCTAGGGCGTGGCTGATGCGTGAGTTGCTGGAGCTGGCCCGCGAGCTGGCGGACAAGGAACTGCGGCCGGCCGCTGACGCGGCCGAGCGGGAAGGGCGGTTCCCACGGGAGGCGTTCCGGCTGCTGGGCTCGGCCGGGCTGCTGGGACTGCCCTACCCCGAGCGGTGGGGCGGCGGCGGGGTCAGCTATGAGGCGTACCTGCGGGTCGTCGAGGAACTGGCCCGGGCCTGGCTGACGGTCGGGCTGGGGGTGAGCGTGCACACCCTGTCCTGCTTCCCGCTGGCCACGGCCGGCACCGACCAGCAGCGGGAGCAGTGGCTGCCCGACCTGCTGGGCGGCGGCCTGCTCGGGGCCTACTGCCTGTCCGAGCCGAACTCCGGCTCGGACGCGGCGGCGCTGGCCACCCGGGCGGTGCCGGACGGCGACGGCTACCGGGTGGACGGGATCAAGGCCTGGATCTCGCACGCCGGCCAGGCCGACTTCTACACCCTGTTCGCCCGCACCTCCGGCGACCCGGCCGGGCCGGACCGGGCGCGGGGGATCAGCTGCCTGCACGTGCCGGCCGCCACGGCCGGGGTGTCCGCCGCTCCGGCCGAGCACAAGCTGGGGATGCAGGCATCGGCCACCGCCCAGATGATCTTCTCGGGCGCCCGGGTGCCCGCCGGTCAGCTGGTCGGCGAGGAGGGCGGTGGGTTCGCGATCGCGCTGGCCGCGCTGGACGCGGGCCGGCTGGGGATCGCCGCCTGCTCCACCGGCCTGGCCCAGGCCGCGCTGGAGCTCGCTGTGGACTACGCGCGCCAGCGGCGCCAGTTCGGCAAGCCGGTGATCGAGTTCGAGGGGCTTGGGTTCCTGCTCGCCGACATGGCGACCGCAGTCGAGGCGGCCAGGGCGCTGTACCGGTCGGCGGCCCGGCGCAAGGACGCGGGCGAGCCGTTCGGCCAGCAGGCGGCCATGGCCAAGCTGTTCGCCTCCGACACCGCGATGCGGGTGGCCACGGACGCGGTGCAGGTGCTGGGCGGGTCCGGCTACGTGGCCGACTTCCCGGCCGAGCGCTACTTCCGGGAGGCCAAGGCGCTGCAGATCGTGGAGGGCACCAACCAGATCCAGCGGCTGGTGATCGGTCGTGCTCTCGCGCGCGGATAAACGGGGTGCTCTCGCGCGCGGATAAACGGGGTGCTCTCGCGCGGGCAAGGCGGGTGTGCCGGCCCGCGGGCAGTGACCCCCGACTCCCGCCCGCGGGCCGGCACGTCTCTACTTGAGCGCCCCGGCGGTGAGCCCGGAGATGATGCGCCGCTGGGCGAAGATGACCAGCAGCGCCACCGGCAGGGTGATCATTACCACCGCGGCGTCGATGCGGTTGTAGAAGGTCTGGTACTGGGTGTGGCCGATTGCGACGATCGCGTACGGGGCCGTGTACTTGTCCGGGGTTTCCATGAACGACAGCGCGAACAGGAAGTCGTTCCAGGCGAAGATGAACGACAGGATCGTGACCGTGAAGATCCCAGGTACCGCAACCGGGAGGATGACCCGGCGGATCGCCTGCAGCCGGGTGGCGCCGTCCACCGTGGCGGCCTCCTCCAGCTGGCGGGGGAGCTGGGTGAAGAAGTTGGCCAGGAACCAGGTGGCGATCGGCACCGTGTAGACCAGGTAGCTGATGATCAGCGCCAGGTAGTTGTTGAGCAGCCCCAGGTTCCGGAAGGCGAGGAACAGCGGCCCGGCCATGGCGATGATCGGGAAGAAGCTGGCGAGCAGGATGAAACCCAGGGTCGCCCCCTTGAACCGCATCCTGGTGCGCGCCAGCCCGTACCCGGCGAGCACGCTCACAACGACGGTGACCGCGGTGGTCGACAGCGCCACGATCACGCTGTTGAGCAGGGACCGGCCGAAGTTCAGCCCGGTAGCCGAGGTCTGGGTGAGGTCGAACGAGTAGCTGCCCCAGTCGATGTGGCCCGGCAGCAGGCTGGTCGTGCCCTGGTTGAGGTCGGCCTGGGACTTCAGCGAGGTGATGACGATCCAGTAGAACGGGAACAGGCTGACGATCACGAATATCGCGATCAGCACGTAGAAGCCCGTCCTGGCGGCGATCCTCCGCGGGGTCCAGTGGTGCCCGGCGGGGCGGCCCCGGGCGGCGCCCTGGCTGGCGGCGGCAGCGGTCATGCGGGCCTCCTCACAGCACCTGCTCGACGCGGAACACGCGCGTGTAGACGGCCGCGATCAGCAGCGCGACCACGACCAGGGCGATCGAGATCGCGCCCCCGTAGCCGTAGTCGAAGTTGACAAAGAACGCCTGGTAATTCAGGTACGACAAGACCGAGGTGGAGGTGCCGGGCCCGCCGGCGGTCATGTTGTAAACCACGTCGAAGATCAGGAACGACTGGAGCGTCCGGAAGATCATCGCCACCATCAGCGCCGGCTTGAGCAGCGGCAGGGTCAGCCGCCGGAACGCCTGCCAGGCGCTGGCGCCGTCGATCCGGGCCGCCTCGTAAATGTCGCCGGGGATCACCTGCAGCCCGGCCAGCAGCACGATGGCGATGAACGGGGTGTTCCGCCAGGCGTCGGCCACCAGGATGGCGCCCCACGCGGTCCAGGTCTGACCGAGCCAGGTCGTGTGGGCCAGCGGCAGATGCAGCTCGGTGAGGATGTAATTGACGAAGCCGTTCTGCGGGTCGAACATGTTCTTCCACAGCTGGGCCGACACCACGGTGGGCACCGCCCACGGGATGAACACGGCGGCCCGCACCAGGCCGCGGCCGGGGAAGGCGCGGTTGAGCGCCACCGCCAGCCCCAGTCCGATCACGGTCTCGACCGCGACCGATACCACGGTGAACCCGATGGTGCGGACCAGCGACGGCACGAACAGGTTGTCGGTGAAGATCTCCTTGTAGTTGCTCAGCCCGGCCCAGGTGGCCGGTATGCCGCTGGTCACCACGTCGTGGCGGAGCGAGTTCCAGGCGTTATAGAACAGCGGGTACGCGGTGATCACCAGCAGCACGATCACGGCGGCCGCGACCAGCGCATAGCCGAACCGGCGGTCCCGGGCCAGCATGCTGTCGCGGTGCCGGCGCCGCGGCCCGGGGGCAGGGGCCGCCGTGGCGGCGGCCCCTGCCCGGGTCTCCTGGCGTGCGGTCACGCCCGGATCACCCGCCGCTCGCCGTGCCCTGCAGCTGCTTCACGGTCGGCGCGGTGGCCGACAGCGCTGCCTGCGCCGACTGCTGGCCGGACAGCACCGAACTGATCATCGTCTGCAGCTGGGACGAGACCTGGGTGTAGACCGGGCTCACCGCCCGTGGCGTGGCGACCGCGAACACCTTCTGCTCGTCCTTGAAGTAGGGCGCCTTCGACAGCAGCTCGGACGTGTACGCGGACTTGACCGACGGCGGGTCTCCGGCGGCGATCGCCCGGGCGACCTGCGCCTGGGTGCTGGTGAGGTACTGGATGAACTTCCAGGCGGCGGCCTGGTGGGTGCTCTTGGCGTTGATCGCCAGGTCGTCCCCGCCCAGCGAGGCCTGCGCCGCGCTGCCTGATGCGTTCGGGAACGGCACCCAGCCGGTCTTGCCCTTCACCGCCGAGCCATTGGCCTCGCTGAGGGCGAAGATGTAGGGCCAGTTCAGCGCGAACGGGGTCTGGCCACCCAGCCAGGCGGCCTGCACCTGGGCCTCCTCCCAGGTGGACACCGCCGACGGGGCGATCTTGTAGGTATGAATGGCGTCAGCCATGAACTTCAGCGCCGCCTGGTTGGCCGGGGTGTTGATGTTGTTCAGGTTGCTCAGGCCGACCTGGCCGCCGAAGCTCTGCATCGCTGTGACCGCGCCCTCGTACTTGTCGCCCTCGAACGCGAACCCTTCCTTCAGCTTCGGATCCCGCGACATGGCCGACTTGGCGTCCGACACCAGCTGCTGCACCGTGGTCGGCGGTGTCTTGACCAGGTCCTTGCGGTAGTACAGGCCCTCGGCGTTGATGAACCAGGGGATCGCGTACACCTGGCCCTTATACGTGCCCGACTGCATCTGGGCCGGGTAGAACGCGCTGGTGTCGGGGTGGAACTTGGCCAGGTTCTGGATCCAGCCCGGCCGCGCGAACGTGGCCGGCCACACCACGTCGGTGGTGACCACGTCCGGCGTGCTGGCGCCGGAGATGAACCGCTGCTGCAGCTGCTGCAGCGCCACGTCCGACACCGGCGACAGGTTCAGGATGTTCACCTTGATGTTGGGGTTGGCCTTCTCGAAGGCAGCCACGGCCGCCTTGCTCGCCGTGCCCTCGCCGCCCAGCCCCTGGCTCGCGAACACGATCGTCTGCTTGGCGCTAGCAGACACCTGCTTGCTTGCCGAGCCGCCGCCGCTGCTGCCACAGCCGGCGGCGGCCAGCCCTGCCGCGGCGAGCGCCGCGACCGCCGTGACCGCACGGCCGCGCCAGTGATGTCTCTCAGGCCACCACGTCATCGTGGTCCTCCTTTGCCGGTTGCCCGGAGCGGCAGGTCAGCCCCTCCGGATGATGGTCCGCAGATCACCGGACAGCCCGGTGATCGTGGCATCAACGGGCTTGCGCCCTTCGAGTGCCTGGTGAACCGCGCCGGAGATGGCGAGGCTCAGCTGGTTGTAGTTCGGTATCTCCGGTCTGGGGCGGGCGGAGAGGATGGCTTTCTGCAGCACCGGCAGGTACGGGAACCGGCGCACCAGCGACGGGCTGGTGTACAGCTTCGCCCAGACCGGCGGCAGCGAGCCGTTCATCAGCACCCGCCGCTCGCTGGGCAGGCTGGTCAGGAAGCGGATAAAGGCCAGCGCGGTCCGCTGGTGCCGGGAGAACGCGCTGATGGCCAGGTTCGCGCCGCCCAGCGAGCTGGATCCGGGCCCGGCCGGGCCCGGCAGGGCGGTGACCCCGAACTTGCCCGCCACCGCCGTGCCCCGCTTGCTGGCCTGCCCGTACACGTACGGCCAGTTCCGCAGGAAGATGAGCTTGCCCTGCTGGAAGGCCCGCTGCGACGACGCCTCGTCCCAGCCGAGCGAGGCCCGCGGGATCCAGCCCTGCCGCAGGCCGCTGACCAGGAACCGCAGCCCGGCCCGGGCCGGCGGGGAGTTGAGCGTGACGCGGGTCCCGTTGCCGGACAGGATGCTGCCGCCCGCCGACTGGACGGCCTCGGCGAAGTTGACGGTCAGCCCCTCGTAGGACTGGAACTGCCCGGCGTAGCCGCCCATCCGGAACCGGCGGCTGTCGGTGCTGGCGTCGGCGGCGAGCTGGGCCCAGGTCCGGGGCGGCCGCTGGCCGGCCGCGGCCAGCAGGTCATTGCGGTAGTACAGCAGCCCCGCGTTGCTGGTGAACGGGACCGCGTACAGCCGGCCCTGGTAGCGGGCGGTGGCCACGGCCGGCCGCAGGAAGCTGCCCAGCGGGAACTGCCGCGGGCTGAGCGGGACCAGCCAGCCGTTGGCGGCGAACTCGGCGGTCCAGATCACGTCCAGGTTCATGACGTCGTACCGGCTGCTCCTGGTCTGCAGGTTCGCCACCATCTGCGCGTGCTGGTCGTCGGACTCATCGGGGAGCGGGATCAGGGTCACCCGCTGCCGCGGGTGAGCCGCGTTCCACTGGGTCAGCAGGGCCGGCAGGTAACTGCCGGTGTCCAGCTTGCCGGTGGCGAACGTGATCGG
>DASQSC010000010.1:0-5696 GCA_035642555.1 Streptosporangiaceae bacterium
CCAGGCCGCCGGGAACCGCGACGGCCGCGACCACGGCGGCGGTGGCGACCGACAGCAGCTCCAGCCCGCCCCGGTAGGAGAACGGCGAGTACTCGCCGACCCGCCAGACCATGACCGCGATCACGGCCAGCCCGGCGATCCCGGCGCCGTCCAGCAGCAGCCGCGGCCCCATGGCGGGCCGGGTCCGGCTGCGGCTGGGCCAGACCATCGCGAGGGCTGCCCCTATCAGCAGGCCGAACGCGCGGGTGTCGGTCCCCTCGTACACCCGGGTGGGGTCGGCGCCCTGGTGGTAGAAGCGCACCATCGCCAGCGCCGAGGCGGCCGCCAGCAGCAGTGTCGGCACCGCCAGCCAGGACACGCCGCCGGCCCGCTTCCGCCGCACCGCCAGCAGGGCGATCAGCACGAGCAGCAGCAGCCACGGCCAGATCAGGTAGAACTGCTCCTCCACGGCCAGCGACCACAGGTGGTCAAGCGGCTCGGGCGGCCCGAACCGGGCGAAATACGAGCTGTGAACCGCGATCAGGTACCAGTTGCTGACGTACACCGCGGCCGCCCCCACCGCGCCCCGCAGCACCGCCAGCTGGGCCCGGTCCAGCAGGGTGATCCAGGCCGTCACGATGGCGAGCATCACGAACAGGGCCGGCAGCAGCCGGCGGGCGCGGCGCAGCCAGAAGTCGCCGAGCTGCACCCGGCCCGTGGCCGCCCGCTGCCCCAGCAGCAGGTCGGTGATGAGGTAGCCGCTCAGGGTGAAGAAGACCCCGACCCCCAGCAGGCCGCCCGGTGCCCACCCGAACTGCACGTGATACGCGATGACCGCGAGCACGGCGAGCGCGCGCAGCCCGTCCAGGCCGGGCAGGTAGCGCTGGCCGCTGCGGACCGGTTCCGGCATGTCCCCCCCTCGCCGAGAACGTTTCGCACAGCAGAGAGAGACTACCCAGTGTTATATGCTGCTTACACTTTGTAGTTAGCGTGTCGCCCGGGTTAGGTATTACCGGACGAAGCAGCCGTGGCTGGTACCGCCCGCGGGGAACGCTGTGGCCAGCGCCTTGGCAATCAGCCGCGCGCGTTCCGCGTAGCCCTCGGACGAGTAGTGAATGCCGTCCGGGGCGAACCAGCTGTCGTTCGCCACCGAGTCCCAGTCAAAGACCCGCAGGTTCGGGTATTTGCCGCACGCCCGGCGAAGGGTGTCATTCCACAGCTGCATATCCGCCTCGGACCAGGGACCGCCCGAATTCAGCGTCTTCAGGTCGACCCACATGACCGGCTGGCCGTGAGCCGCCGCCAGCATCCGCTCAACCCGGGCCATCCGCCCGACATCCGACCCGACCGCCACGTTCGCGGTGTCGTTGGTGCCGAGCGCTATCACCCAGCAGCCGTGGTAGCCCTGGCGGTCCCAGGCGGTGGCCACATCGTTGCCGTTGGCCTGGCCGGGCATCCGTTCCACGATCGACCGCCCGCCGGAGGCGTCCACCCGGGTGTGCCTGACCCCCACGTCCTTGTACCGCGCCGCGAGGCGCTGGGAGGCGCTGGGCAGGAAATCGGCCGAGACCATGCCGACCGAGGTGGAGTCACCGATGTGCGCCACCGAGCGGCAGGACGTACGGCCAGCACGAGGATGGCGGTGCGCCGTGGTGCGGGCATGCCGCCCGGAGCCGGATGCGGCCGGGCTGGGAACGGGGGAACTGGCACCGGGGGAGCTGGCTACGGCCCGGCCGGATCCGCCCGAGGGTGCTCGCTGGCCGTGCTGCCCGCTTGCCTGGGCACCTGCCCCGGAAGCCGGCAAGACGCCGGCCACGCTGACGCCGACCAGTGTGAACAGCAGCGCCAGCGCCGACCCGGTGACCACCTGCCAGCGCCGGAACCGGACATGTTTCAGCCCGGCCAGAATTCGGACATTAGAGCGCATGAGGGCCGACACTACATGTTCAAGGACAATCGTCCAAATTAACCACAGAAACCCCAGCAAGGCGGCAACTTCTCAGATAGAATTCGTCATTTCGCTCGCCGAATTCCGTGACTGCCCGGCGCCGGCCACGCTGAGGCGGGCGCGGCCGGGGCCGCCTGCCAGCAGGACCAGATCGTCCCGGTGCATGATCTCCCGCTGATACCCGGGGCCGCGCTTGGCGGCCAGCCAGCGGGTGGATCGGCCCATGAGCCCGGGAATCTCCCGCGCGTCGTAGTTGACCAGCCCTCTGGCCACCACGTGACCGGCCGCATCGCAGAGGTCCACCGGATCGCCGGCCTCGAACCTGCCCTCCACGCCGGTGACCCCGGCCGGCAGTAGCGAGGCGCGGCGCTCTACCACAGCGGCCACGGCCCCGTCGTCGAGAAGCAGCCTGCCCAGCCCGACCGCTGCGTAGGCCAGCCATAGCTGGCGGGCGGTGGGACGGCGGTCATGCGGCGCGAAGTACGTCCCCGCCGGGCCGCCTGCCAGCGCCTCGGCCGCCCGGCCGGCGTGGGCCACCACCGTGGGGATCCCGGCATCGGTGGCGATCAGGGCCGCCTCGACCTTGGCGGCCATGCCGCCGGTGCCGACGCGGGCGGCGCCGGGCTTCCCGGGCCGGGCCGGGCCCAGGCTCACCTGCGCCAGCTGGGCCCGGTCGCGCACCTCGGCGATCAGCCGGGTGCCCGGCTGCCGCGGGTCGCTGTCGCAGAGGCCTTCCACGTCGGACAGCAGGATCAGGGCTCCGGCCCGGACCACGTGCGCGACCAGCGCGGCGAGCCGGTCGTTGTCCCCGAACCTGATCTCGTCGGTGGCCACCGTGTCGTTCTCGTTCACCACCGGCAGGATCCCGAGTTCCAGCAGCCGGTGCAGGGTGCGCTGGGCGTTCCGGTAGTGGGCGCGGCGCATCATGTCATCGGCCGTGACCAGCACCTGCCCGGTCCTGATCCCGTGCCGGGCGAACGCGGCCGTGTAGGCGGCGACCAGCAGGCCCTGTCCGACGCTGGCGGCGGCCTGCTGGGTGGCGAGGTCACGCGGCCGGCGGGGCAGCGCGAGCGGGGACAAACCAGCCGCGATCGCGCCGGAGGACACCAGCACCAGCTGGGTCCCGTCGCCGGCGTGGGCCGCGAGCACGTCGGCGAGCGCGGTGACGCGGCCCGGGTCCAGCCCGCCGCCGGGCGTGGCCAGCGAGGAGGAGCCGACCTTGACCACCACCCGGCGGGCGGCGGCGACGTCCTGCCGGTGGCCGGCCGCCCGCCCGCGGGTCATCTCGCCAGCCGCCGGTCGGTGCCGCGGGGCCCGAACCCGTGCGGCCTCCCGGCGGGCAGATCCGGGTCCCAGTCGAACACCACCGGGTCCGGGTCGTCGCCGATGATGACCTCGGCGCCGACGGTGGCGCCCGCCTTCGCCAGCGCCTCCTCGACCCCGAGCCGCGCCAGCCGGTCAGCCAGGTAGCCAACCGCCTCGTCGTTCCCGAAGTCGGTCTGCCGCACCCACCGGGCGGGCTTGCCGCCGCGTACCCGGAAGCGGTTCTCGCCCGCCCGCGTGACCTCGAACTCCGGCCCGGCTGCCGGTTCCGGCCTGATCACCTGCCGGGCCGGCGCGGGCGGCGGCGCCGCCGCCCGGGCGGCGGCCACGGCGGCGCCGATGGCGAACGCGAGCTCCCGCAGGCCCTCCCGGGTGGCAGCGGAGACCTGGCAGACCGTCAGGCCCCGGGCCGCGAGCCTGGCCGCTGCCTGCGCCGCCACCTCCCGTGCCTCGGGCACGTCGATCTTGTTCAGGGCGACCAGCCGGGGCCGGCCCGCGAGGCTGGTGCCCGCCACGGACTCGTACCCGGCCAGCTCGGCCTCGATCACGTCCAGGTCGGCGACCGGGTCCCGGCGGCCCGGCGCTTCGGCCGCCCCGGTGGCTGCCCCAGGCACCGCTTCGGGCCCGGGCACCGCTTCGGCCCCGGGCACCGCTTCGGCCGCCGGCGCCGCGCAGTCGAGCACGTGCACGAGCACCGCGCAGCGCTCGACGTGCCGCAGGAAGTCCAGGCCCAGTCCCTTGCCCCGGCTCGCGCCCGGGATCAGCCCGGGGACGTCGGCCACCACGAACTGGGTATCGCCGGCCTCCACCACGCCCAGGTGCGGCACGAGGGTCGTGAACGGGTAGCCGGCTACCTTGGGCCGGGCCGCCGACAGGGCGCTGATCAGCGATGACTTGCCGGCGTTGGGGAAGCCGACGAGCCCGGCGTCGGCGACCGTCTTGAGCTCGAGCCGCAGCGAGAGCTCCCGGCCGGGCTCGCCGCGGAGAGCAAAGCCCGGCGCCTTGCGCCGGGACGAGGCCAGCGCGGCGTTGCCGAGCCCGCCCCGGCCGCCCTCGGCGGCCACGAACCTGGTGCCCGTCCCGACCAGGTCCGCGAGCACCTGGCCGTCCTCGGTCATCACCATCGTGCCGTCGGGCACCCGGACGACTACGTCGGCGCCGTCGGCGCCGTTGCGGTGGGAGCCGCTGCCGGGCCTGCCGTTCCCCGCCCGGCGGACCGGCCGCCGGTGCAGGTCGAGCAGGGTGGCGGCGCCGGGATCAACTTCGAAGATCACGTCTCCGCCGCGGCCCCCGTTGCCGCCGTCTGGGCCGCCCAGCGGCTTGAACTTCTCCCGGTGGACGGAGGCGCAGCCGTGCCCGCCGTTGCCCGCCCGCACGCGGACCGAGACCTCGTCAGCGAACTCAGCCACGGCTGCTCACCTCCTCCCCCGTGCTCCGGATGCGTCAGGGGCGGACCGGCTGCCGGTCCGCCCCTGGCGACGCATGTCCCTCGGTGATTCCCGGCGCTAGGGCGTCGGCTCCGGGGTGATGCTGACCGCGCGGCGGCCGCGCACGTTCCCGAACGTGACCTTCCCGCCGATCAGGGCGAACAGGGTGTCGTCGCCGCCCCGGCCGACGCCGGGGCCGGGGTGGAAGTGGGTGCCGCGCTGCCGGACAATGATCTCGCCCGCGCTGACCTGCTGGCCGCCGAACCGCTTGACGCCCAGGCGCTGGGCCTTGGAGTCGCGCCCGTTGCGGCTGGACGACGCGCCCTTCTTGTGTGCCACGTCAGCTCTTCTTCCTCTTCCCGGCTGCCGAGATACCGGTGATCTTGACCTGGGTGTACCGCTGGCGGTGCCCCAGGCGCCGGCGGTAACCGGTCTTGTTCCGGTACTGGATCATGTTGATCTTCGGCCCGGCCACGGGGCCCACGATCTCCGCGGTCACCTGGTACCGGGCCAGTTCGTCCGGGTCGCTGACGACCTTGCCGTCGTCAACCACCAGCAGCGCGGGCAGGCTTACGGTGGAGCCGGCCGCTCCGGCCAGCGTGTCGACGGTGAGGACGTCGTCCACCGCCGCCTTCTCCTGCCTGCCTCCGCAGCGCACGATCGCGTACACCCGAGAACTCTCTCTCTGACTTGCTGCGGGCCATGCCGTCACGGCAGTGCCCTGGGGTACGTGGTGCCCTCGCGGCCACCACGGCTGCGGCCGGGCCGTTCTCGCGGGGCCCGGAATGAATCCCGGGCCGTGCCCTCGCGGGCGTCTGGGAGCCATGCCCCGGACCAGCAAGGCGGCGACCGGCACTCTAGGTTATCAGACCCCGCCCCCTCCGCTGGCCTCGTGCGCGGGCGGCTCCGGGCCGCCGGAATCGCCGGCCTCGCCGGCGGCAGCCGGGGCCTCGGCCTCCGCAGGTGCCTCGGCATCAGCAGTCGCCTCCGCGGTCGCAGGTGCCTCCGTCGCAGGTGCC
>DASQSC010000011.1:0-6597 GCA_035642555.1 Streptosporangiaceae bacterium
ACTGGCCGGCATGCGCATCACGCTGCTTGCGGGCGGGGTCGGTGCCGCCCGCTTCCTGCGCGGGCTGATGGCCGAGGCCCCCGGCGCCCAGATCACGGTTATCGGCAACACCGCCGACGACATCACGCTGTTCGGCCTGCACGTCTGCCCCGACCTGGACACCGTGATGTACACGCTCGGCGGCGGCATCAGCGAGGAGCAGGGCTGGGGCCGGGACGGCGACACCTACACGGTCCTGTCCGAACTGGCGGCGTACGGGGCCGGGCCGGACTGGTTCAGCCTGGGCGACCGGGACATCGCCACCCACATCCACCGGACCAGCATGCTGGCGGCCGGCCTCCCGCTGTCGTCGGTGACCCGGGTGCTCTGCCAGCGGTGGCAGCCCGGGGCGGAACTGCTGCCGATGTCCGACGACCGGGTCGAGACCCACGTGCTGCTGCCCGGCGAGGGCGACGGCGAGCGCACCGTCCATTTCCAGGAATGGTGGGTACGGATGCACGCGCAGGTGCCTGCGGCGGGCTTCGTGTTCGCGGGCGCGGCGGAGGCAACGCCCGCGCCCGGGGTGATCGAGGCCATCGAGAGCGCCGACGTGGTGCTGCTCCCGCCGTCCAACCCGGTCGTGAGCATCGGGCCGGTGCTGGCCGTGCCGGGCATCGCGGACGCGGTGCGGGCCAAGACCGTGGTCGGGGTCTCCCCGATCATCGGCGGGGCACCGGTGCGGGGCATGGCCGACGCGTGCCTGGCCGCCATCGGGGTGCCGGCGACCGCCGCCGGCGTGGCCGCGCACTACGGCCCGGAACTGCTGGCCGGCTGGCTGGTGGACGACCAGGACAAGCAGGCCGCTGACGCGCCCGAACTGGCCTGGATCGCGGTCCGGGCGCTGCCGCTGTACATGACCGGCGTGCCGGCGACCGCCGCGATCGCGCGGGCCGCGCTCGCCCTGGCCGCGGAGCTGGCCCGATGACGCAGCCGCCGCGGATCACGGTCACCGGGGCCGGCGGGATCGGCGAGGTGGAGGCCGGCGCCGACCTGGCGGGCCTCATCGCGGCCGCCGTCTCCGGCCCGCCGGGCGGGGGCGGGCAGGGCGGGGCCGCCGGGCTGGCGGACGGTGACATCGTGGTCGTCACATCCAAGATCGTCAGCAAGGCGGAGGGCCGGGTCGTCCGCGCCAGCCGGGAATCGGCCATCGAGTCCGAGACGGTGCGGGTGGTGGCCCAGCGGGATGCCACCCGGATCGTGACGACCCGGCACGGGCTGGTGCTGGCGGCCGCCGGGGTGGACGACTCCAACACCCCGCCGGGGACGGTCGCGCTGCTCCCCGAGGACCCGGACGGCTCCGCCCGGCGGCTCCGCAAGGCCCTGCGCGACCTGCTGGGGGTGCGGATCGGGGTGATCGTCACCGACACCATGGGCCGGCCCTGGCGGTCGGGCCAGACCGACGCGGCGATCGGCGCGGCCGGCCTGCGGCCGCTGCTCGACCTGCGGGGGCAGGCGGACACGTTCGGACGGCCGCTCGAGGTCACCATGACCGCCGTCGCCGATGAGCTCGCCGCCGCCGCCGAGCTGGTCAAGGGCAAGGCGGCGGGCGTCCCGGTGGCGATCGTGCGGGGACTGCCGGGCCTGGTGACCGACGCCGACGGGCCGGGCGCGCGGGCGCTGATCCGGGCGCCAGCGGAGGACATGTTCCGGCTCGGCTCGGCGGACGTGCTGGCCGCGCGGCGGACCGTCCGGGAGTTCACGGACGCACCGGTGGACCCGGCCGCCGTCCGGCGCGCGGTCGCGGCCGCCATCACCGCGCCCGCCCCGCATCACTCGACCCCGTGGCGGTTCGCGATCGTGCAGTCGCAGCCGGCCAGGACCGCGCTGCTGGCCGGCATGCGCGCCGCCTGGGTGTCCGACCTGCGCGGCGACGGGTTCACCGACGAGCAGATCGCGCGCCGGGTGCGCCGCGGCGAGCCGCTGCGCCGCGCCCCGCTGCTGATCGTGCCGTGCCTGGAGGCTTCCGCCGCGCACCCCTACCCGGACCAGCGCCGGGCCGCCGCGGAACGGGAGATGTTCGTCGTCGCGATGGGGGCGGCGGTGGAGAACCTGCTGGTCGCACTCGCCGTGGAGGGCCTGGGCTCGTGCTGGGTGTCGAGCACGATGTTCTGCCGCCCGGTGGCGGCGAAGGCGCTGGGGCTGCCGGACGGCTGGGAGCCGATGGGTGCCGTCGGGGTGGGCCACCCGGCTGCGCCGGCACCGGCCCGGCCGCCGCGCGATCCCGCGGCATTCATGTTTACGTGCTGACCAGACGGCAAGATTGGGCGAAGCCGTTTGCCGTATCGTTACGAACGCCCGCCCCGGTCCAGGGGCCGCGACCCCCGGACCCGCGAACTGTGCCAGCCCAGGGGCGACCCCCAGGAACGCCCCGCGAATTCAACCCGAGGTCGAACAGACACCCATGTCGCCGAATCGTGACCAGGTACGGTAGCCCGATGGATACCGGCAAGCTATCTGAGGAGACGAGCCCCGACAGCGCGAGCGGGGCTGACGCCAGAGCCGGCACCGCCCCCGGCGCGGACGCCGGCGCGGACGCCGCCAAGCCGTCCCCGCCGGGAACCGCCAGCCCCGCCAGACTCTTCTTCGCCAGCTTCCTGATGCTGTTCATCGAGCTGGCGCTGATCCGGTGGGTGACCGCGAACAACGTCTTCATCACCAACACCACCAACTTCGTGCTGCTTGCCAGCTTCCTCGGGATCGGGGTCGGCTTCCTGAGCCTCCGCTCCGGGCGCGACTTCCTGCGCTGGACCCCGGTGGCCCTGCTGGCCGTGGTCGCGTTCGTGCTCGCGTTCCCGGTCATCCTGCAGAACCTGAACGGGGACCGCCCGTTCCGCGGCCAGTTCGGCATCGACGCGCTGCCGCGGCCGGTCAGCCTCGCGATCGTCTTCATCCTGTGCGTGGCGGTGATGGCCGGCATCGGCCAGGGCGTCGCCCGCCTGTTCACCCAGTTCCAGCCGCTGCGCGCATACCGGCTGGACATCGCCGGCAGCATCGCCGGGATCGTGGTGTTCTCGCTGCTCTCGTTCCTCAACCAGCCGCCGCTGACGTGGGGCGTGATCGCCGGGGCCGGCCTGGCGGTGCTGCTGATGCCGCGGCTGCGGTGGTGGCAGCTGGCCGCCGTCGGCGCGATGGTGGCGATGCTCGGGGTGGAGTCGTTCGTGCCCTGGCAGATCTGGTCGCCGTACAACAAGCTGTCGCTCCAGCAGGGCAGCGGCACAAACCCCGCGCTGTACGTGTCCGCCAACAACATCCCCTACCAGGCGGCCCGCTCGATCCCGGTGATGCGGCGCCAGAAGCAGTTCTACTTCCTGCCGTACCAGCACGTCAGCCGGGCGGACCTGGGCAACGTGCTGATCATCGGGGCCGGGTCCGGAGATGACACCGCGGTCGCGGTGTCCGAGGGCGCCCGCCACATCGACTCGGTGGAGATCGACCCGCTGCTGCTCAAGGTCGGCAAGGAGCACAGCCCCGCGCATCCGTACCAGAGCTCGCGGGTCACCACGCACGTCGGCGACGGCCGCGAGTACCTGCAGAACACCGACAAGAAGTACAACCTCATCCTGTACGCGCTGCCCGACTCGCTGACCGCGATCGCCGGGCAGACGCCGGTCCGGCTGGAGAGCTTCCTGCTCACCTCGCAGGCGCTGCAGGCGGCCCGGTCGCACCTGGCGCCCGGCGGCACGTTCGCGATGTACAACTACTACGCGCCGTTCCTGCTGTCGCGGTACGCGACCACCGTGGAGACCGTGTTCCACCAGCGGCCCTGCGTCAACCAGGGGCAGGGGCTCGGCGGGCGGCAGATGGCCGTGCTCACGGTCCGCCGGGACGCCCCGGCCGCCAGCTGCACGACCTTCTGGCACGGGCGCCGGGTCGCCCCGGTGAGCGACAACCGCCCGTTCCCCTACCTGCCCAAGCCCACCGTCCCGACCGGCTACCTGTGGATGCTCGCGGTCATCCTGGTCGCCTCGGTGCTGCTGGTGCGCGGGGTCGGCGGCCCGCTCCGCCAGCTGCGGTCCTACACCGATCTCGCGTTCATGGGCGCCGCGTTCCTGCTGCTGGAGACCAAGAACATCGTCCAGTTCGCGCTGCTGTTCGGGACCACCTGGTTCGTCAACTCGCTGGTGTTCGCGGGCGTGCTGCTGGCGGTCTACCTGGCGATCGAGACGGCCAGGCATGTCCGGCTGCCACCGCCCTGGATCCTGTACCTGGCGCTGGCCGGCTCGCTGGTACTGGCCTGGCTGGTGCCGCAGGAATCGCTGCTCCAGCTGGAGATGGTGCCCAGATTCCTGGCGGGCGCGGCGCTGGCGTTCGCGCCGGTGTTCCTCGCGAACCTGATCTTCGCGCAACGGTTCGCTGGGGTGGAGACCTCCGGCGTGGCGTTCGCGGCGAACCTGCTCGGAGCGATGGTCGGCGGCGCGCTCGAGTACATGTCGCTGGCTACCGGCTACCGGTTCCTGCTGATCGTGGTGGGGGTGCTGTACGCGCTGGCGTTCCTGACCAGCTTCCGCCGCGGCCGCGGAGCGGCCCTCCAGCCATCCTGATGGGGGCCTAGCCCGGCCGGGGCCGGGGCGCCGGTGGCGCCCCGGCCCCGGTGCCCCGGCCTCCGGCTGCCCTGGTCAGTCCCGGGCGGCGGAGGCCAGCGGGAGCAGGGTGGGACCGCTGCGGACGGACCTGCATACTCCGTCGCTCGCTGCCGCGGCAGCCTGCCGTTCGGGCGGAGGATCTCCGTACAGGGTGGTGCGCTGCCGCAGCGGCCGGCTAAGCGGCCCGGCCAGCTCCGTCATCTGGCTGATGGTCTTGTAGGAACCGTGCTGCGAGCCGGCCATCCGGCTGATCGTCTCCTCCATCAGCGTGCCGCCGATGTCGTTGGCACCCCCCGCCAGCAGCTCGCGGCACGCCTCGTCGCCCAGCTTCACCCACGAGCACTGGATGTTGCCGATCGCGCCGTGCAGCAGCAGCCGGGCCAGCGCGTGCACGGCCCGGTTCTCCCGCCGGGTGGGGCCCGGCCGGGCCAGGCCCGCCAGGTAGATCGGGGCGCTGGTATGGACGAACGGCAGCAGCACGAACTCGGTGAAGCCGCCGGTTCGCTCCTGGATGCCGCGGATCACCCGCAGATGCGCGACCCAGTGCGCGGGCGTGTCCACGTGCCCGTACATCATCGTGGCCGAGGTCGGGATGCCCAGCTCGTGTGCGGTGGTGATCACGTCGATCCAGGCCGAGGCCGGCAGCTTGCCCTTGGTCAGCACCCACCGCACCTCGTCGTCGAGGATCTCCGCGGCCGTGCCCGGCAGCGAGCCCACGCCCGCCTCCAGCGCCCGTGCCAGCCACTCCCGGACCGGCAGGCCGGTGCGCGCAGAGCCGTTCATCACCTCCATCGGCGAGAACGCGTGGACGTGCAGGTCCGGGCGGCGGCGGCGGACCTCGCCGGCGAGGTCGAAGTACGCGCTGCCGGGCAGGTCGGGGTGTATCCCGCCCTGCATGCACACCTCGGTGGCACCGGCCTGCCACGCTTCCTCCGCCCTGTCGCCGACCTGCGCCAGCGACAGGGTGTACGCGTCGGCATCGGTACGGCGCTGGGCGAACGCGCAGAACCGGCAGCCCGTGTAGCACACGTTCGTGAAGTTGATGTTGCGCGTGACCACGTAGCTGATCGCGTCGCCGGCGACGTCGCGGCGGATCGCGTCGGCCAGCGAGGCGAGCGCGTCAAGCGCTGGCCCTTCGGCGCCGAGCAGCGCCAGCGCCTGGCCGTCGGAGATACCAGCCGGGTCGCGCTCGGCCGCCCGCAGCGCCGCCGCCACCTCCGGCCGCAGCCGCTCCGGAGCGCCCGCCGCTGCCGAACGGCTGCCGTCCGCCTGACCGCCAGCGGCCGAGGGCGGGGCCGGCTGCCGGGCCGGGGCCGGGCGGGCCGCGGGGTCGATCCGGGCCGCCACCTCCGCCCAGTCCCCGTACACCTCGCCGAAGTCGTCCCGCCGGTCCGCGCTCCGCCCGGCCGTGTCGATCGTCACGTGCAGATCGGTCCGGCCGGCCGCCTCCCCCCAGCCGCCGTCCGGTTCCTGCCACGGGCGCCCACTCGGGACCGCGCCCGCCCGGGCCAGCCCGGTGTCAGGGTCGGCGAGCGCCGCCACATGCCCCGCCACCCGCGGGTCGAGCCAGGGCTCGCGCAGGTAGCCGGGGTAAATGGTGAGCCGCTCGCGCAGCGTCTTCCCTGCCGCCTCGGTGCGGCTGGCAAGCTCGTCGATCTGCGGCCACGGCCGCTCGGGGTTGACGTGATCGGGGGTGAGCGGCGAGACGCCGCCCCAGTCGTCGATGCCCGCGGCCAGGATCTGCTCGTACTGCCCGCCGACGAGGTTGGGCGGGGCCTGGATCCGCGCGGACGGCCCAAGCACCAGCCGCGCCACCGCGATCGTGGCCGCCAAATCGTCGAGCTCGGCGTCCGGCACGCCGCGCATCTGGGTGTCCGGCTTGGCCCGGAAGTTCTGCACGATCACTTCCTGGATGCCGCCGTACTCGCGGGCCACCCGGCGGATCGCGAAGATCGACTCGGCCCGCTCGGCCAGC
>DASQSC010000012.1:0-2338 GCA_035642555.1 Streptosporangiaceae bacterium
GACGACTACGTGACCAAGCCGTTCTCCTCCCGCGAGCTGGTGGCGCGGATGCGGGCGGTGCTGCGGCGGCGCGGCGAGCCGGACGAGGCGGGCGCGTCGGTGCTGGAATCAGGGCCGGTCCGGATGGACGTGGACCGGCACCTCGTGACCGTCCGGGGCGGGGGTGCGCAGCTCCCGCTGAAGGAGTTCGAGCTGCTGGAGGTGCTGCTGCGGAACGCGGGCCGGGTGCTCACCCGGATGCAGCTCATCGACCGGGTGTGGGGCGCCGACTACGTGGGAGACACCAAGACCCTGGACGTCCACATCAAGCGGCTGCGCGCGAAGGTCGAGACCGACCCCGGCAGCCCGCGCCACATCATCACCGTCCGGGGCCTCGGCTACAAGTTCGAGCCGGCCGGCTAGCCGCTGCCGGGCCGGCGGCCTCAGCCGGTGGGAGACGGTGAGGCGGTGGGCGACGGCGGGGACGTCGCGGAGCGCGTGCCGGTGGCCGCCGGGCTGGCGGTGGGGGTCACCGGGACGGGCGAGAGGGTCCCGTAGTACTGCGCCCGCGGCATCACCGGTACCTGCAGCGTCTTGCTTCCGGCGTTCTGGAAGTTGAGCGTGAGCGGGATGTCCTGGCCGCCGCGCAGGGAGCGGGTGAGCTGGTGCAGGATCAACTGCGGCTGCGGGCCCTGCAGCAGCACCGACTGGTTGCTGGCCACGCTGATCCCGCCGACGGGCAGCTGCACCGCGGTGGCGGTGCCTGGGGCCGAGATGCCGATCAGCCGGTCCGGCGTGCCGGAGTTGGTGAGCGCGAGGAACAGCCCGGCCGACTGGCCCGGCTGCAGCGACGACGCCGGCTCCGCCCCCAGCACGAACACGTTGTTGATCGCGATCTTGTGGAAGACCGTGGAGGCGCCGGACGTCGGCTGGTGCCATTTCTGGGTGGGCGCGCCGACGCCGGCCTCGCATCCGGCTACCGCGGGAATCACCGCCACCGCCGCCGCGACGACGATTCCTCGCAGCGCGAGCGCGCCACGGCTGCTGCGGATCACCTGGCATTCTCCTCGCTGGGATTGTGACGCGGGACAGCGTATCCGCCCCCGGCCGCGGCGCCAGCACCCGCCCCTCGGGTTGGCCGGGATGCGCCCTCGGGTTCGCCCGGGATGCGCGCTACGCGCGGCCGGGCAGGCCCGCCGGGCGGCCCGTCCGGAGCGCGCCGATCGCCTTGCTCAGCCGGAACCCGCCGGGTGCGGGGGAAACGACGGCGTCGACGACCCCGGTGGACCGGACGAGGATGGCGGTGAGGCCGCCCGGGCGGTAGGTGTCCGCCATGATGCTGCCGGTGTCTTTCGCCGCCACCGCGTCCCGCAGCCCGGCTCGCCGGGTGAGCGGGCTGGTCTTCGCTCCCTTGATACCGACCAGGTAGATCGGCACGTCGCCGGCGGCCGCCTGATCGGCCAGCCGGCGGAGGTCTCTCGTGCACCCGCAACCGGGCGGCACGAGCGCGAGCACGGAGGCCGGCAGGTCTCTCAGCTGCATCTGCCTTCCGTCCACGTTCATGGTGCCGCGGGGGAGCATCCGTTCTGCCGGGCGACCCGGGCTGCTCGGGGCGGCGGCCGGTGACGACGCCTCTGACCTGCGCAGCGGCGAGATGGGAAGCCAGGAGCCCTGGCTGGCGGACAGCAGCGTGAGCAGGGTCCCGGCCAGCAGGGTCAGCGCGAGGCCGCTGGCGAGCAGCGGCAGCAGCAGGCCGTGCCTGGTCAGCGGCGCCGACAGCCGCCGGGCCAGTTTCCGGCGCCGCAGGGCGCGGAGCTCCCGGTGGTAAGCCTGCACGTCACCGTCGAGCTCGCGGGCGTCGTCCGGGATCTTGACGTCGACCGGCGGCAGGCCGAAGTCGTCGCCCCGTTCCGGGTCGCCGCCCATGCTCATGCGTATCACCCCGGCCTGAACGCCATGTACCCCCAGTATGAGTCAGCCGGGACCGCGGCGGTAGCGGGACCGGGGAGGCGGCGCCGGGGCCGCTCCCGCGTCACGTGCCGCCGCGGCCGGTTATCTCCGCGCGGTCCGGGCCGTCAGCTGCACCGCGTTTATGCGGGCGTAAAATGGGTGCCTGACCTGCAACTTTGATAACAGGAGCGGCAATTGGGGTCACTTCGGCGTGATAACATTGCCTCAGCGGAAGGGGTACGTGCCACATGACTTTTAAGGTCGGCGACACAGTCGTCTACCCCCACCATGGGGCTGCTCGCATCGAAGAGATCGAGACCCGCACGATCAAGGGCCAGGACAAGACGTACCTGGTCCTCAAGGTCGACAAGGGTGACCTGACGGTTCGCGTTCCTGCAGATAACGCTGA
>DASQSC010000013.1:0-3700 GCA_035642555.1 Streptosporangiaceae bacterium
TTCACGGTGGGCCAGGTGTCAGCCATGCTCGAGGTCCGGCAGGCCTTCCTGCGCCGTCTCGACCAGCTCGGAGTGGTCCGTCCCTCGCGATCCGACGGCCGCCAGCGGCGGTACACCCGCCGCGAGATCACCGTGATCCAGTACGTGTGCGAACTGGCCGCCGACGGCGTGACCCTGACGGGGATCCGGCGGGTGCTGGAACTGGAGGCACGGGTGCGGGCGCTGGAGGCCGAGAACGCCGCGCTGCGGGCCGCGCTCGGGAAGCGCGGGGAACGATAACCGGCGGATCACGTCTATCGTCACCCGCTGAGCGTGCCGTTCATCGTCCCTGACCCGCACGTCCGCCGCCCAGCACGCTGCCCGCAGGATGGCACGGGCCGACCGGAAGTCCTCGGCCGAGACGCCGGCCGGGCACCACACCTGCGCCCGCTCGCCGAATGGCTGGCGGGTCGTCCGCAGGACGAACGGGAGCCTGCCGTCCAGCGACTGGATCCGCGCCTCGGCGAACCCGGTGCGGAGCCGGTGCGGGGTGATGATCCGCCAGGCGTGTGCGAGGAACGCCCGGTGACTGGGGGGCCAGGGGCCTAGCGCGCCGGTCAGCGCGGACACCGTGATGACGGCCCACTCGGTACCGATCACGCGCACCAGCGCGATCAGCATCGCCGCCGCGCCTGCCAGCAGCGCGATCTCGTACCGCCACCGCCACGGCAGCCCCAGCTGGCAGCCAGGCCGGCGCGGCCGGATCGCCCGGTCCAGGTCAGCCAGCAGCCGCGCCTCGTGGCGCCGGCGGGCACGGGTCACTGCCATCACCTCCCTGCCGGAAGGCGGGGGGCCGGGGCCTGACGGCGAGGGCGTCGAATCTCGGGTCGCGGTACCGCCGCCCGAATCCGCCCCGGTAGGAAGTGACCTGCCAGCCATGTTCGCGGGCGAAGGCGTCGTCGCGGGCGAAGATCCGCTGCGTGATCGCCCGCAGCAGCCGGAACGGCCGTCTGGCCGCCTGGCGGGGTTTATTTTCCCTGGTAGGGCTGGTACGTTTGATCACATCGCTGATCCTTTCGCTCACCCGAGCCGAGGATGGTGTGCAGCAGCTGGGCCGATGTGACAGCATCGGCCCAGCATTGTCCTGTGATCGCTAGCCGGGTTTCACAGGTGCCGGGTGCCGCGTGATCCGGGATGCTTCCCGCGCGCGCGGCCATTCCGAAGCGAACCGGGAATGGCCGGACCGTACTCCAGCTACAGCGGCGTCCTCCTCTCCGCCGTGCGGGCCCCCGCGGCCTCACGACGCGTATCGGCGGCGCCTTGCCGCTATCGACGACCGGTGGCCGTCCTCCGCACCACGCCGTGCGGGTTGTTGAGGATGCCTACTGCTTCTGGTTCAATGGTCGCCTTGGCAACAGCGATTTGGCAATAGCCAATGGCAAGGCTTCTTCAACGGTCGTGGTGAGCGGGCTTCGGGTCGCCAGTCCCGCGGGTGATCCCGGTGGGAGGGAGCGCGGCTGCAGTGACTGATGAGCGCAGCCCGATCGTGCGGCGGCGGGAACTGGGGGCGTTGCTGCGGACCCTGCGGACCGAGGCGGGCCTGACGGTCGAGCAGGTGGCCGGCGAGCTGTTGTGCTCCCCGTCGAAGGTGTCGCGGATGGAGACCGGGCAGCGGGGGGCCAGCGCCCGGGACATCCGCGACCTGTGCAATCTCTACCGGGTCACGGACCAGGTACAGCGGGATCACCTGGCGGACCTGGCCCGGGAGGGGAGGGGGTCAGCCTGGTGGCAGCCGTTCGGGCTGCCTTATGCGACCTATGTCGGGCTGGAGGCGGGCGCCGCCAGCATCCGGGACTTCGAGCCGGGCGTGTTCCCGGGGCTGCTGCAGATCCCGGCGTATGCCCGGGCTGTTCACGAGGGCGCTTTTCCCAGGCTCTCGCCGGAAGTCATCGATGAGCGGATAGAGGTGCGGCGGAACCGGCAGGAAATCCTCGCGAGAGAAGACCCGCCACCGCCCCGGCTGTGGGCGATCGTCGACGAGGCCGTCCTCCACCGGGTGATCGGCGGCCGGTCAGTAATGGCCGGGCAGCTCGCCCACGTGCTGGCCGCGTGCCAGCAGCCCCATGTAACAGTCCAGGTCATCCCGTACGAGGCCGGTGCTCATCCGGCGCTTGACAGCACGTTCATCCTGCTGGAATTCGCTGACCCGGTGCCCGGCGTGGTGTATGTGGAGGGCCTGGCCGGGCAAATCTATCTTGAGCGCGATCAGGACGTGCAAAGATACTCCCGCGTCTTCGAGCGCCTTGTATCCGTGGCACTCAGCCAGGAGAAGTCATCTCACCTGATGGCGAAGGTGCAGGCGGCCTACGAGGAACGCTGAGAGGGCGCAAACCCGTTCTTTATATCCAATTTTGTGATCAATGCCCCTTGGGGGACCGATGTCAGCTAGTGGTTTGGATGTTGCTGAAGATGCCTGGCGGAAGGCCAAGCGGAGCGTGGGCAACGGCGCCTGCGTAGAGGTTGCGACCGGCATGGACATCGTGGCCGTCCGCGATTCCAAGGACCCGGACGGCCCCATCCTGGTGCCATCCGCGGCCCGCTGGCGCAGCTTTGTCGCCGGGGCCAAGCAGGGAGCCTTCGACGAGCTGTGATTTCCTGCGCTGGCGGGTCCCGGGGCAGGGGGACCCCGGGCCCGTCACGCTCCAGGCAGCGGGCGCAGCCGGCCCGGCCGGTGTCCTCAGGACACGGACGCACCGATCAGGTGGCCGACCCCGTAGGTGACGGCGCCCGCGAGCGCGCCCACGAACACCTGCCGCAGGCCTGACCGCAGCACCGGACGCCCGTTCATGACCCCGATGCTGGCGCCGACCCCGAACAGCGCGGCGATCGCGAGGCCGATCGCCCACAGCACGGCCGCGATCCCCCCTCCCACCAGGTAGGGGATGACCACCACGAACGCCCCGGCCGCGAACGTCAGCAGGCTGGAGATGGCGGCCCCCCAGGGCGAGCCGAGCGCCTCCGGGTCCAGGCCGAGCTCCTCGCGCGCCAGGGTGTCGAGCGCGACCGTGCGGTCGGCCATGATCCGGTCGGCCATGTGCTCGGCGTCGGCCCGGTCGAGGCCCTTGGCCCGGTAGATGAGGACCAGCTCGTTGCGTTCCTCGTCCGGCTTCTCCTCGAGCTCGGCCTGTTCCAGGGAGATCTCCCGCTCATACATCTCCCGCTGGCTGACCATGGAGATGTACTCCCCGGCCGCCATCGAGAACGAGCCCGCCAGCAGGCCGGCCACCCCGGCCAGCAGGATGACGGTGCGCGAGGTCCCGGATCCCGCGAACCCCATCACCAGGGACGTGTTCGAGACCAGGCCGTCGCTGATGCCGAACACGCCCGCCCGCAGCGCGCCCGAGCGGTCACCGCGATGCCAGGGCTCCCGGTGCTGGATCTGCCGTCGGGGGTCGGGCCGCCCGCCCTCGATGAGCCGGGAGATGATCCGGGCATGCCCGCGCTCATCCGCGGCCATCCCCGGGGCGGCGTCCGGGTCCTCGTCGTACACGCTGGCATCGGCCCGTTCGGCCCGCTCGATCAGCGGCAGGACGGTCCCGGGGGAGAGCTGGCGGGCGGCGACCCCGAGCAGCCTGGTCCGGAGGCTGGGCCGGCCCGGGGCCGGGATCTCGGCCCCGGCCTCGCGCAGCTTGCCCTCCCAGTGGGCAGCGTGCTGCCGCTC
>DASQSC010000014.1:0-24671 GCA_035642555.1 Streptosporangiaceae bacterium
TGGTCGTGGACCTCGATTTCGACACCGCCGCCGAGGCAGCCAGATTCCTCGCGTTCCTGCAGGCGGAGGTCTGGTCCTCCGGCGACCGCTCACCCGCCCTCGCCGGACGGCCGCAGGCCAGGATCCTCGAGCCCGCCGGGAGGCAGTAGCCCTGATCAGCGGGAGGACAGCAGCGAGAAATTCCTAACAGCACTTATATAAGTACTGTTATAATCGCCGGGTGAACGAGACCCGCGCCGCACCCGACCCCACGGAGCTCAGCCGGTGGCGGCCGCTCCGGCTGCTGCAGGACGCGATGGACGCCGACATCGCCCGGGTCTATGCCGAGGCCGGCGTGCCGGGGCTGAAGCCGAGCTGGGTGATGGAGCTGCTGCGGCTGCATGCCCGGGGCCCGATGACGATCACCGAGCTGGCCGCGTCGCTGGAGCGCACCCACTCGGCGCTGAGCCAGAAGGTGGCGGCGATGCGCGCGGCCGGCTGGGTCCGTACCGCCGAGGGGACGGATGCCCGCAGCAAGCGGGTGATGCTCACGCCCAAGGCGGCCCGGATCATCGCCCGGCTGGCGGCGGAGTGGCGGGCCACCGAGGCGGCGGTCGCCGACCTGGAGGAGGAGATCCCGTACCCGCTGAGCCGGGTCGTCACCGACATCGAGGCAGCGCTGCGCCGCCAGAGCTTCCACGACCGGATCGCGGGGAAGCTGGCGGAGGACCCGGCATGGCGCGGGCACTGATCGACCTGGCGCCGCTGCGGGCGTCACCGCAATTCCGGCGGCTGTGGATCGGCCGGTCGTGCTCCGGACTCGGCATGATGATGACCCTGGTCGCGGTCATGTACCAGGTCTGGCAGCAGACCGGGAGCACCGCCTGGACCGGCGGCGTCGGGCTGGCGCAGGCGCTGCCGGTGGTCGGGTTCGGGCTGTTCGCCGGGTCGCTGGCGGACCGGGGCGACCGGCGGCGGATCTACCTGATCGCCACCATCGGCCAGGCCGTCTGCTCGGCCGCGCTGGCGGTGCAGGGATTCGCCGGGTGGCTGCCGCCGGCCGGGGTGCTGGCACTGGTCGCGGCGCAGTCCGCCGCCAGCGCGGCGGCCGGGCCGCCGTCGCGCGCCTTCCTCCGGCGGCTGCTGGCGCCGGACCAGGTGGCGGCCGGGCTGGCGCTGAACATGATCGGGTTCCAGGCCGCGCTGCTGCTGGGCCCGGCGCTGGCCGGGCTGGTGCTGGGCTGGCTCGGGGTGGGGACCTGCTACCTGGTCGACGCGATCACCTACCTGGCGGCCTTCAGCGGCGCTTTCGGCCTGCCGCCGATGCCGCCCGACGGCGAGCCCGCCAGTCCCGGCCTGGCCGGTGTGCGGGAGGGCCTCGGCTTCCTGCTCCGCAGCCCGCGGGTGCGCGGCGCGCTGCTGACCGACCTGGCCGCCACCGTGCTGTCGTTCCCGGTCAGCCTGTTCCCCCTGATCAACGCCGAGCGGTTCGGGGGCAACCCGCGTACCCTCGGGCTGTTCATGACCGCGATGGCGGTCGGCGGGGTGACCGCGTCGGCCCTGTCCGGGACGTTCACCCGGCTGTCCCGGCCGGGCCTGGTGATGATCGTCAGCGCGGCGGCCTGGGGCGCGGCACTGGCATTGTTCGGCGTCGCGCCGGGCCCGTGGCTCGGGTTCGCCTGCCTGCTGGTGGCCGGCGCCGCCGACAGCATCTCGGTGGTGTCGCGCGGCACCGTGATTCAGCTGCACACCCCGGACGCTCTGCTCGGCCGGGTGGTCGCCGCCGAGCAGATCGTCGGCCAGGCCGGGCCGAACCTCGGCAACCTGCGGGGCGGGCTGGTCGCGAGCGCGACCTCCGGCCTGACCGCCCTGGTGAGCGGCGGCCTGCTGTGCGTGGCGACGGTGGCAGCGGTGGCCGCGACCACCCCCGAGCTCCGCCGGCCAGGCGTTCTCGCGGATGAAGGCCCGGGCGGCGATCCACCGGCAGGCGGCGGCCAGCCCGATGGCGACCAGCACGCCCGGCCAGCACCAGCACGACCGCCTGCACGATCAGCGTGAGCACGTCCCGCAGCACCCGGCCGGTGCGCGGCTATCCGGTGACAGCGGGCTCAGCCCGGTCCGCGGCGGGCTCAGCTGCCGGGTCAGCCGGCAGCGGCGGCGGGGTACCGCCGTGCGCTGGGCAGATCGGCTTGTGGGCGCACCAGTCGCAGATCCGGCCGGGCCGCGGCCGCCAGTCCCCGGCCGCCCGGGCCCGCTTGATCGCCTGCCACAGGGCCTCCACCTTGCGCTCGGTGGCCCGCAGGTCCGCCTCATCCGGCTGGTACCGCACGATCTCACCGCTGCCGAGGTACATGAGCTGAAGCAGCCGGGGCACCCGGCCCTGCGCCCGCCACAGCACCAGCGCGTAGAACCGCATCTGGAACAGGGCGCGTGCCTCGAACTCCTCCGGCGGGGCGGTCCCGGTCTTGTAGTCGACGATCCTGATGTCCCCGCCCGGGGCCACGTCCAGCCGGTCGATGTACCCGCGCAGCCGCAGCCCGGAGCTGAGCAACGCCGCGACCGACAACTCCCGGTGCGCGGGCTCCAGGCGGCGGGGGTCCTCCAGCGTGAAATAACGGTCGAGCATCTCGCCGGCCTGCTCCAGCCAGGCGGCCCGTTCCTGCTCGTCCGGGAACAGGCTGGCCAGCTCCGGCTCCGCCGCCTGCAGCCGCTCCCACTCCGGCAGCACCAGCTCCCGCGCGGCCTGCGGGGTCCGGTCGGGGGCCGCCCGGTCGAACAGCCGTTCCAGCACCGCATGGACGAGGGTGCCGCGGGCCGCGACCGGGCTCGGCGGCTCGGGCAGCCGGTCGATCACCCGGAACCGGTACAGCAGCGGGCAGGTCAGGAAGTCGCCAGCGCGGGACGGCGACAGCGACGGGCCGTCGTGCTCCTGGCGCCCGGCCGGATCGGGGGTGATAACCGCGGCTGGTTCGGTGCCCATGGCTGGGAGCGTAGGGGACGGCTCCGACAGTTGGGGGTAGTTGCGGCGCGTGTCGCGCCGGCCCGGCAGGTACCGCGCAGGACGTAGCATCGGCGTGTGGCAGGCAACGCGCCGGGCGGACCGGCCCCGCCGAGACCGAGTCCCGGGGTGAGGATCGCGCGGCCGTTCGGGATCCCGGTGTATGTCTCGCCGTACTGGTTCGTGATCGCCGGCCTGTTCGTGATCTTCTACGCCAACAGCCTGGCCGGCGCGCTGCCGGGGAACCTGCGGTATCTGGTCGCCGCCGCGTTCGTGATCCTGCTGTACGCGTCGGTGCTGGTGCACGAGCTCAGCCACTCGGTCGTGGCCAGGGCGTTCCGGCTGCCGGTCCGCCGGATCCTGCTGTACCCGCTGGGCGGCTTCTCCGAGATCGAACGGGAGCCGCCCACGCCCGCCCGTGAGTTCCTGGTCTCCGCCGCAGGCCCGGTGATCTCGCTTGCGCTCGCCGCCGCCGGGTACGGGCTGGCCCGGGCGCTGCGGCTGCCGCATGCCAGCGTCGGGGACATCCTGCTGACCCAGTTCTGGCTGGCCAATCTGCTGGTGGGGATCTTCAACCTGCTGCCGGGACTGCCGCTGGACGGCGGCCGGATGCTGCGGGCCGGGGTCTGGAAGGTGACCGGCAAGTCCGCGTCGGCGACGGTCGTGGCCGCCTGGGCCGGGCGGGCGCTCGCGGTCGCGGTGCTGCTGGTGCCGCTGGGCATCTACGCCGGGACCGGCGGCCGGTACGACATGTTCAACACGGTGTGGCTGGCGGTCATCGCCGCTTTCATGTGGGTGGGAGCGGGCCAGTCGCTGCGCGCCACCCGGCTCCGGGAGCGGCTGCCCGGGCTGCAGGCCCGGCGGCTGGCGCGGCGGGCGATCCCGATCCCGGCCAGCCTGCCGCTGGCGGAGGCCATCCGGCAGGCCGACGAGGCGCACGCGCGGGCGCTGGTGGTGGTGGACCACGACGACCGCCCGATCGCGATCGTGAACGAGAACGCGGTCATGGCCACCCCGCCGCAGCGCCGCCCCTGGATCGACGCCGGCTCGCTGGCCCGCAGCATCGACCCGGGCGTAGTGCTCCCGGCCGACCTGTCGGGGATGGCCCTGCTGGATGCGGTACGGCGGGCGCCGGCCACCGAGTACCTCCTGGTCGAACCGTCCGGCCAGGTCTACGGGGTGCTGGCGGCGACGGATCTGGACCACGCGTTCGCCGGCGTCTAGGCGCCGCCGGCGGACCGTTACGCTGGCGGGCGTGATTGTCCGCCGCGGCCCGTTCGCCAAGGGCGAGCAGGTGCAGCTCACCGACCCCAAGGGGCGCCAGCACCTGGTGCTGCTCGAGCCCGGCCGGGTATTCCACACCCACCGCGGCTCGCTGGCCCACGACGACCTGATCGGGACCGCCGACGGCAGCGTCGTGACCTCGTCCGGCGGCACCCCGTACGTGGCGCTGCGCCCGCTGCTCGCCGACTTCACGCTGGCCATGACCCGGGGCGCCGCCGTCGTCTACCCCAAGGATGCGGCGCAGATCGTCGCCATGGCGGATGTCTTCCCCGGCGCGCGGGTGCTGGAGGCCGGCGCCGGGTCGGGAGCGCTCTCCTGCTGGCTGCTGCGGGCGGCCGGCGAGGCCGGGCGGGTCGTCTCCTACGAGCGGCGCCCCGACTTCGCGCAGATCGCGGAACAGAACGTGTCCCGCTTCTTCGGCGGCCCGCACCCGGCCTGGGAGCTGCGGGTGGCCGAGCTGACCGACGGCACGGCGCCGGCCGGCCAGGAATTCGACCGGGCGGTGCTGGACATGCTGGCGCCCTGGGAGTGCCTGCCAGCGGCGGCGGCCTCGCTCATTCCCGGCGGCCTGATCTGCTGCTACGTGGCGACGACCACCCAGCTGTCGGCGATCGTGGAGGCGATCAGGTCGCACGGCGCGTTCGCCGAGCCCGCCGCCTGGGAGTCGCTCGTCCGCGGCTGGCATGTGGCCGGGCTCGCGGTCAGGCCCGAGCACCACATGGTGGGACACACCGGTTTCCTGGTCACCGCCCGCCGGCTGGCCGACGGCGTCACCGCCCCGCCCCGCCGCCGCAGGCCGACCGGGAGCACCCGGCCCTAGGGTGCCTCCCGCAGATCGCCGGCCATCTCGTGGCCCGGATCCGGAATAACAGACGCGCCAGCGGGGTCAGGTTACGACAGGCCCCGGGATAGGTAGGGTCTAAGTGAGATCTGCTCTCGGAGGGAGGTGGGGGCGTGGCCACTCGTGATGAGGGCTCGCGCGCTGAGCGGCACGACGATCAGGTCCGCGGTCTCAGCACGCAGATCTCCTTCCTGGAGGAGGAGATTGCGGTCCTGCGGCGGAAGCTCGCGGACTCCCCGCGGCATACCCGGCTGCTTGAGGAACGGCTACGGGAGAGCGAAGCCTCCCTGGCCAGCATCACGTCGCAGAACGATCGGCTCGCCGTCACGCTCCGCGAGGCCCGTGACCAGATCGTGGCGCTGAAGGAGGAAGTCGACCGGCTGGCCCAGCCGCCATCCGGGTTCGGCGTCTTCCTGGGCGCCTGCGAGGACGGCACCGCGGACGTGTTCACCGGCGGGCGCAAGATGCGGGTCAGCGTTAGCCCGGCGGTTGATCTCGACGGGCTCCGCCCCGGCCAGGAAGTGGTCCTGAACGAGGCGCTCAACATCGTCATCGCCCAGGGCTACGAGACGGTCGGCGAGGTCGTCATGCTCAAGGAGCTGCTGGAAGGCGCCGACCGGGCACTGGTGATCTCGCACGCGGACGAGGAGCGGGTGGTCCGGCTGGCCGAGCCGCTGCTCGGCCACACCCTGCGCGGCGGCGACTCGCTGCTGCTCGAGCCCCGGTCCGGGTACGTGTACGAGCGCATCCCCAAGGCCGAGGTCGAGGAGCTCATCCTGGAAGAGGTCCCCGACATCACCTATGCCGAGATCGGCGGCCTCTCCCGGCAGATCGAGCAGATCAGGGACGCGATCGAGCTTCCGTACCTGCACGCGGACCTGTTCAAGGAGCACCAGCTGCGGCCGCCCAAGGGCGTGCTGCTGTACGGCCCGCCCGGCTGCGGCAAGACCCTGATCGCCAAGGCGGTGGCCAACTCGCTGGCCAAGCAGGTCGCGGCCAGGACCGCCCAGCTCGGGCCCGAGATCCAGGGGAAGAGCTTCTTCCTCAACATCAAGGGCCCCGAGCTGCTCAACAAGTACGTCGGCGAGACCGAGCGGCACATCCGGCTGGTGTTCCAGCGCGCCCGCGAGAAGGCCAGCGAGGGCATGCCGGTCATCGTGTTCTTCGACGAGATGGACTCGATCTTCCGCACCCGCGGGTCCGGGGTGTCCAGCGACGTCGAGAACACGATCGTGCCGCAGCTGCTGAGCGAGATTGACGGCGTCGAGGGCCTCGAGAACGTGATCGTCATCGGCGCGTCCAACCGCGAGGACATGATCGACCCGGCGATCCTGCGGCCCGGGCGGCTCGACGTCAAGATCAAGATCGAGCGGCCTGACGCCGAGGCGGCGCGGGACATCTTCTCCAAGTACCTGCTGCCCGACCTGCCGCTGCATCCCGACGACCTGGCCGAGAACGGCGGGTCGGAGGCGGCCGCGGTGGACGCGATGATCCAGCGGGTGGTCGAGCGGATGTACACCGAGCGCGAGGAGAACCGGTTCCTGGAGGTCACCTACGCGAACGGGGACAAGGAGGTCCTGTACTTCAAGGACTTCAACTCCGGCGCCATGATCCAGAACATCGTCGACCGGGCGAAGAAGATGGCGATCAAGGAGTTCCTCGAGACCCAGCACAAGGGGCTGCGGGTGTCCCACCTGCTGACCGCTTGCGTGGACGAATTCAGCGAGAACGAGGACCTGCCCAACACGACCAACCCGGACGACTGGGCGCGGATCTCCGGTAAGAAGGGCGAGCGGATCGTGTACATCCGGACCCTGGTGTCCGGCAAGCAGGGCACCGAGGCGGGCCGGTCCATCGACACGGTTGCCAACACCGGGCAGTACCTCTGAGCGGCGTCCCGGTCCGGGCCGGCGGTTAGGCTTTCAGCATGAGCGTGCGCCGGGTGATGGGAACGGAGACCGAATACGGCATTTCCGTGCCCGGCCAGCCGGGCGCGAATGCCATGGTGACCTCGTCGCAGGTGGTTAACGCCTACCAGGCGGCGACCTCGGCCCGGGCCCGGCGGGCGCGGTGGGACTTCGAGGAGGAGAACCCGCTGCGCGACGCCCGCGGGTTCGACCTGGCCCGGGAGGCGGCCGACGCCACCCAGCTCACCGACGAGGATCTGGGCCTGGCCAACGTCATCCTCACCAACGGGGCGCGGCTGTATGTGGACCACGCCCACCCCGAGTACTCGGCGCCGGAGTGCACCAACCCGCTGGCGGCGGTGATCTGGGACAAGGCCGGCGAGCGGGTGATGGCGGAGGCGGCCGCGCGGGCGGCCGCGGTCCCCGGCACCTCGGCCATCCAGCTCTACAAGAACAACACCGACAACAAGGGCGCGTCCTACGGCACCCACGAGAACTACCTGATGAACCGGGCTACGCCGTTCGCCGACATCGTCAGGCACCTGACCCCGTTCTTCGTGTCGCGGCAGGTCGTGTGCGGGGCGGGGCGGGTCGGCCGGGGGGCCGACGGGCGGGCCGAGGGCTTCCAGATCAGCCAGCGAGCCGACTTCTTCGAGGTCGAGGTCGGGCTGGAGACCACGCTCAAGCGTCCCATCATCAACACCCGCGACGAGCCGCACGCCGATCCCGAGAAGTACCGCCGCCTGCACGTGATCATCGGCGACGCGAACCTGAGCGAGATCAGCACGTTCCTCAAGCTGGGCACCACCGCCCTGGTGCTGGCCATGATCGAGGACCGGTTCCTGGACGGCGACCTGGCGCTGGAGGCACCGGTCGCGGAGCTGCGCGCGGTGTCCCACGACCCGTCGTGCCGCCACCTGGTCACGCTCCGGGACGGGCGCAAGATGACGGCGGTCCAGCTTCAGATCGAGTACCTGGAGCGGGCGCGCAAGTACACCGAGGACCGGTACGGCACCGACGTGGACGAGATGACCGCGGACGTGCTCGGCCGCTGGGAGTCGGTGCTGACCCGGCTGGCCGAGGACCCGATGCAGCTGGCCAGGGAGCTGGACTGGGTGGCCAAGCTGGAGCTGCTCGAGGGCTACCGGACCCGGGACGGCCTGAGCTGGGGCCATCCCCGGCTGCAGCTGGTGGACCTGCAGTACTCGGACGTCCGGCTGGAGCGCGGGCTCTACAACCGGCTGGCCGCCCGGGGGCGGATGACCCGGCTGGTCCCGGAGGAGGAGGTGCTGCGCGCGGTCGACGACCCGCCCGAGGACACGCGCGCCTACTTCCGTGGCCGCTGCCTGCAGCGGTACCCCGACGCGGTGGCCGCGGCGTCGTGGGATTCGGTGATCTTCGACCTGCCCGGCCACGACTCGCTGCAGCGGGTTCCCACCCTGGAGCCGCTGCGCGGTACCCGGGCGCACGTGGGGGGCCTGCTGGACCGTTCCCGCACGGCGGCGGACCTGGTGGCCGCGCTGACCGGGAAGGGCTGAGTTCCCGGAAGCTCCCGGACACACCAGGCGTTCCATGATTGGGCGCGCGCTGGCGGGCGAAGATACGGTTAAAGCGTCGGGCAAGCCCCGGACCACGGAGGTTAGAGATGGCCACGAAGGACACCGGCGGGCAGCGGCAGACGACCAAGCGCAGCGAGGAAGTTGAGGAGACCGAGGCCGACAGCAGCGCCGAGGTCAAGGAGCGGCAGGAGAAGCTGTCCGACGACGTCGATGCCATCCTCGACGAGATCGACGAGGTACTGGAGGAGAACGCGGAGGAGTTCGTCCGCTCGTACGTGCAAAAGGGCGGTGAGTAAGCGCCGATTCCGCGCTCGGCATAGCGCCCTGACGTCACCGCGCGGCCAGGCCGCCGGGGCAGTAGGGTCAGTGCAGGAACCGACGCTCACCAACCGGAAGGAACTCCGTGGGCTCTGACTACTTCGGCGGGCAGTTCACTGCGGCCTGCCTGCGGGCGGGGACCTCGTCGTTCGCGGACTTCCTGGCAGACTCGGCACCGGGCCTGCTGCCCGGTCCGGCCGGCGCAGCAGGCGCCGGGGCAGCGGGTCCCGCCGCCGGGTCCGGTGATCGCTCGCTGGGCGACCAGGTCCCGCACGGCACCACGATCGTTGCCGCTGACTTCGCCGACGGCGTCATCATGGCCGGTGACCGCAGGTCGGTCCTGGGCAACATGATCGCGCAACGGGACATCGAGAAGGTGTTCCGCAGCGACGACTACTCCTGCGTGGGCTTCTCCGGCGTGGCCGGGGTAGGGCTGGAACTGGTCCGGCTGTTCCAGCTCGAGCTTGAGCACTACGAGAAGCTGGAAGGCCGGGCGCTGTCGCTGGAAGGCAAGGCCAACCGGCTGGGCAACTTCGTCCGCGGCAACCTCGGCGGCGCCATGCAGGGGCTGATCGCGGTGCCGCTGTTCGCCGGCTACGACCCCGAGGCCGGCCAGGGCCGGATCTTCAGCTACGACGTCGCCGGCGGCCGGTACGAGGAGCGCAAGTTCCACGCCATCGGCTCCGGCTCGGTGTTCGCCCGGGGCGCGCTCAAGAAGCTCTACATCGACGACATGAGCGCCGGCGACGCGATCATGGCATGCATGCATGCCCTGTACGACGCGGCCGACGAGGACTCCGCCACCGGCGGGCCCGACCTGACCCGGCGGATCTATCCCATGGTGGCCACGGTCACCGCCGACGGCTTCGAGCTGCTCCCGGAGGCGGAGGCCGGCCGGTACACGCAGGCCGTGGTCGACGAGCGGATGAGCTCGCCCGGCGGCCCGACCGCCCCGCTGAGCGGGCCGCAGGACAGCTAGCACCAGTCAGCCAGCCGGGGCAGCCGGCCATAGGAAGCAGGGGTACGCCAGCGGTGTCGATGCCTTTCTACGTCTCGCCCGAACAGCAGATGAAGGACAAGGCGGATTACGCGCGGAAGGGCATCGCGCGCGGCCGCAGCGGAGTCGTGATCCAGTACGACCAGGGCATCCTGTTCGTAGCCCCGAACCCCTCCCGGGCCCTGCACAAGATCAGCGAGATCTACGACCGGATCGCGTTCGCCGCGGTCGGCAGGTACAACGAGTTCGAGAACCTCCGGGTGGCCGGGGTCCGCTACGCGGACGTGCGCGGCTACCAGTACGACCGGGGCGACGTCACCGCCCGGGGCCTGGCCAACTGGTACGCGCAGATCCTCGGCACGGTCTTCACCGAGAGCAACAAGCCGCTGGAGGTGGAGTTCGTGGTCGCGGAGGTGGGGGAGTCCCCGGACCTGGACCAGATCTACCGGATCTTCTTCGACGGCTCGGTCCAGGACGAGCACGGGTTCGTCGCCATGGGCGGCCAGGCGGAGCAGGTCACGAGCGCGCTCAAGGAGCGGTACGAGGACGGGCTGACGCTGGCTGGCGCGCTCGGGGCCGTCACCGCCTCGCTGTCCGGGAGCTCGGACGAGGACATCACGACCGGCCAGCTCGAGGTGGGGATCCTGGCCCGGGGCCGGGCGCACCGCTCGTTCCGGCGCCTGACCGGCACCCCCCAGCTGGAGCGGCTGCTCGCGGAGGCGAGGCCGGCCGACGCGGGCCCGGCCGGGAACGGCTCCGCCGGGAACGGCTCCGCCGGGAACGGCTCCGGCGGGAACGGCTCCGGCGGGAACGGCGGGGGCGGTCAGGGGGGCTAGGCCCGGCCCGGCTCGGCGTGCACCACCACCCATACCGCATGGGTGTCCTCGCTGGTGGGGTTCCAGTACTGATGCGGCAGGGCGGAGTCGAACGCGATCGAGTCTCCCGGGCCCAGCTCGTAGGTCTCGAACCCGACGCTGGCCTGCAGGGTGCCGGTGATGATCAGGCCGTACTCCTGGCCCTCGTGCCGGAGCGGGCGGCGGGAATCGGTGGAGTGCCCGCTCGGCTCGTAGATCACTTCCAGGAAGTCCACCTGGTCGTCGGGGCCGGGCGTGAGCCGCTCCCAGCGGACGCCGCTGGCCAGGTCGATGGTCCGGCGCAGCCCCGCCCGCTGCACCACGCCGTGGCCCTGGTAGCGGGCCGGGGCGGGGTCCTCGGGCGGCTGGACCGGCCTGACCCGGCCGTCACCGTGCGCGGTCACCGCCACCGCCACCGCGTCCGCGGCCTCGCCCGCCCCGGTCCCGAACAGGAAATCGAGGGAGGTCTGCAGCTCGCTGGCGAGGGCGTAGAGCATCCCGACCGACGGCGCCGACAGCCCGCGCTCGATCTGCGAGATCAGGCTGGGCGAGCAGGACAGGCGGCGTGCCACCTCCCGCGCGGACAGGCCGCGCTCTTCCCTGACCCGGCGCAGCCGTGGCCCCAGCTCGGCGCCCGGGTCAAAGCCTGCCGTACCCATGACATCACCCCTTGACAGCCACACTGTACATTCGTTTAATCGGGCTGTACACCTGCACCGGCGCACGGAGGACTGCCATGGCCCCGTCCATCCCCCCGGTTCCACCGCTCCCGCTCACCCCGGCGCCCGGCCGGATGAGCGTCGATTTCGAGGAGCGGGTGAACTTCGCCCGGCTGCGCGAGTACCGGCTGACCCGGGCCCAGGCCGCGATCGAGGCGAGCGACCTCGGCGCGCTGCTGGTGTTCGACAACAACAACATCCGCTACCTGACCGGGGTCGCGATCGGCGAGTGGACCCGCGACAAGCTGTGCCGGTACGCCCTGTACACCCGCACCGGCGAGGTGTACCTGTGGGACTTCGGCTCGGCCGCCGTGCATCACCGGATGTACTGCCCCTGGCTCAAGCCCGAGCACATCATCGCCTCCTACACGACGATGCGCGGCGCCACCGCGCCGGCGGCCGGCCTGCCCGCCAAGGCGGTGGCCGAGATCAGGGGAATCCTCGACGACGCCGGGGTCGGGGGGATGCCGGTAGGGGTGGACTTCGCCGAGATCCCCACCCTGTTCGAGCTGCAGCACCAGGGCATCGAGGTCCGGGACGGGCAGCAGGTGATGCTGGACGCCCGGCAGCTCAAGTCACCGGACGAGATCGCGCTGCTGTCCACCGCGGCCGCCATGGTCGACGGCGTCTACCAGGAGATCACCGACGCGCTCCGGCCCGGCGTGCGGGAGAACGAGATCGTGGCGCTGGCGAACAAGCGGCTGTACGAGATGGGCTCCGATGACGTGGAGTCGATCAACGCGGTGTCCGGAGAGCGGTGCAACCCGCACCCGCACAACTTCTCCGACCGCATGATCAGGCCCGGGGAGCAGGCGTTCTTCGACATCATGCACTCCTTCAACGGTTACCGGACCTGCTACTACCGCACGTTCGCGGTCGGCAGCGCCACGCCCGCCCAGCGCGACGCCTACCAGCGCGCCAGCGAGTGGATGGACGCCGCCCTCACCGCCATCAAGCCGGGCGTGTCCACCGACCAGATCGCCCGCCTGTGGCCGGCCGCGCCGGAGTTCGGGCTGCCCGACGAGAAGACCGCATTCGGCCTCCAGTTCGGGCACGGCCTCGGCCTGGCGCTGCACGAGCGGCCGATCATCAGCCGGCTGTCGTCGCTGGACGCCCCGATGGAGATCCAGCAGGGCATGGTCTTCGCAGTAGAGACCTACTGCCCGGCCGCCGACGGCATCTCCGCCGCCCGGCTGGAGGAGGAGGTGGTGGTGACCGGCGACGGCGTGGAGATCATCACGAGGTTCCCGTCCCGGGAACTGTTCGTGACCAATCCGTACTGACAGCTCAACCAACCCGGGAAGGCGCGATGGACGAGGCAACCGCGCTCGGGCTGTACCGGACCATGACCAGGATCCGGCAGTTCGAGCGGCGAGCCCATGACCTGTTCCTGCAGAACCTGGTCAAGGGCACCACCCACCTGGGGGCCGGCCAGGAGGCGGTCGCCGCCGGGGTGGCGGCCGCGATGCGGCCCGACGACTACACGTTCGTCACCTATCGCGGGCACAACCACGTGCTCGCCCGCGGCACGGACATGACCCCGGTCATGGCCGAGCTGCTGGGCCGGGAGAACGGGCTGATGCACGGCAAGGGCGGGTCCATGCACCTGCTGGACGTGACCAAGGGCGTGCTCGGCTCGTACGCGATCGTCGGCGCCCAGCTCGTCATCGCCAACGGGGCCGCCTGGTCCGCCCAGTACCGTGGCAGCGGCCAGGTGACCGTGTGCTTCCTCGGCGACGGCGCGACCAACATCGGCGCCTTCCACGAGGCGCTCAACCTGGCCGTGGTCTGGCACCTGCCGGTCGTGTTCATCTGCGAGAACAACCAGTACATGGAGTACACCCCGATCGAGTCGGTGACCGCGGTGAAGCATCCGGCCGCCGACCGGGCGGCCGCCTACGGGCTGTCGCCGCTGCTGGTGGACGGCAACGACGTGGAAGCCGTCTACGAGATGGCCGGCACCACGATCGAGCAGGCGCGGTCGGGCGGCGGCCCGTCGCTGCTGGAGGCGGTGACCTACCGGCACGGCGGGCATTCCCGGGCCGACCCGGGCAAGTACCGGCCCGACGACGAGGTCCGCGAGTGGCTGGCCCGTGACCCGCTGCCCGCCTACCGGCAGGTGCTGGCCTCGCGCGAGGTGACCGAGGCCGACCTGGACCGGCTGGACGCGGAGGCGAAGGACGCGGTGGACAAGGCGACGCAGGAGGCCAAGGAGGGCGCCGAGCCCCGGCTCGAGCTCGCCTACACCAACGTATGGAGCGACGGCGGCTGGGGCTGGAGGAACGATGGCAACTGAGGTCGTGATGCCGCGGATGGGCGAGACCGTGGACGAGGGCACGGTCAACACCTGGCACAAGACGGTCGGGGACCAGGTCAGCGAGGGCGAGCCGCTGCTGGAGATCGGCACCGACAAGGTCGACACCGACATCCCCGCCCCGGCCAGCGGCACCCTGGCCGAGATCAGGGTGTCCGAGGACGAGACGGTCCCGGTCGGCGCGGTGCTGGCGGTGATCTCGTAATGGCGGCGCTGACCTTCCGGGAGGCCGTCGCCCGCGGCATCGCCCAGGAAATGCGGCGGGACGAGCGGGTCGTCTTCCTGGGCGAGGACGTGGCCGCGGCCGGCGGCGTCTTCAAGACCACGGTCGGCCTGCTGGAGGAGTTCGGCCCGCGCCGGGTCCGTGATACCCCCATCAGCGAGCAGGCCATCCTGGGCGCGGCCATGGGGGCGGCCATGACCGGGCTGCGCCCGGTGGCGGAGATCATGTTCAGCGACTTCTTCGCTGTCTGCTGGGACCTGATCGCCAACGAGATCGCCAAGAGCCGCTACATGTCCGACGGCCAGGTCTCGTTCCCGCTGGTCATCCGGGCCGCCAACGGCGCCGGGGTGCGGTTCGGGGCGCAGCACTCGCAGTCGGTGGAGAACTGGGCGATGGCCGTGCCCGGCCTCAAGGTGGTGGCGCCGTCCAGCCCCCGGGACGTGACCGGGCTGCTCGCCGCCGCCATCAGGGACCCGGACCCGGTGATCTTCTTCGAGCAGAAGTCGCTCTACGCGATCAAGGGGGAGGTCGGCGACGAGGAGATCGTGGAGCCGCTCGGGCGGGCGAAAGTCCTCACCGAGGGCACGGACGCCACCATCGTGGCGCTGGCCGCGATGGTGCCGCGGGCGATGGCGGCCGCCGCCCGGCTGGCGGACGAGGCCGGGATCCGCGCTACTGTCGTAGACGTGCGCAGCCTGGTCCCGCTTGACACCGGCACCATCCTGGGCGAGGTCGCCAAGACCGGCCGGCTGTTCACGGTCGAGGAGAACCCCCGGCTGTGCGGGTGGGGCGCCGAGATCGCCTCGATCGCGGCGGAGGAGGCCTTCGGCTCGCTGCGCGGGCCGGTGGTCCGGATCACCACCCCGCACATTCCTCTCCCGGCCGCGGACGCGCTGGAGGACCATGTGCTGCCCTCGGTGGCACGGATCACCGAGACCGTGCGCAAGTCACTGGAGGACGCGTGACCGCTACCGACCTGGCAAGGATCACCGGCATCGAGGTCCCCACCGGGCTGCTGATCGGCGGCGACTGGGTCACGGCCGGCGCCCTGCCCGTCATCGACCCGGCGACCGAGGACCCCATCGCTGACGTCGCCAACGGCACCCCCGACGACGCGCTGGACGCCGTGGCGGCGGCCCACCGGGCGCTGCCCGGCTGGGCGGCCACCCCGCCCCGGCAGCGGGGCGAGTGCCTGCGGCGCGCCTGGGCGCTGATGACCGAGCGGGCCGAGGCGATCGCGCGGCTGATGGTGCTCGAGAACGGGAAGGCACTGCGCGACGCCCGGGCCGAGGTCACCTACGCGGCCGAGTTCTTCCGCTGGTACGCCGAGGAGGCGGTGCGGATCGACGGCGGGCTGGCCACCGCCCCGGGCGGGACCAACAAGATCCTGGTGCTGCGGCAGCCGGTCGGCGTCAGCGTCCTGGTCACGCCCTGGAACTTCCCGGCAGCCATGGCCACCCGCAAGATCGGGCCCGCGCTCGCGGCCGGGTGCACCATCGTGCTCAAGCCAGCCAAGGAGACGCCGCTGTGCGCGCTGGCGGTGGCGGGCATCCTGCGCGAGGCCGGGGTGCCGGACGGGGTGGTCAACGTGGTCACCACGGCCACGGCCGGACCGGTGGTGGCGGCGATGCTGGCCGATCCGCGGGTCCGCAAGCTCTCGTTCACCGGCTCCACCGAGATCGGCCGGGTGCTGCTGCGGACGGCCGCGGACACGGTCACCAACTGCTCGATGGAGCTGGGGGGCAACGCCCCGTTCATCATCTTCGAGGACGCGGACATGGACGCGGCGATCGAGGGCGCGTTCCTCGCCAAGATGCGCAACGGCGGCGAGGCGTGCACCGCTGCCAACCGGTTCTACGTGCACGAGCAGGTTGCCGGCGAGTTCACGGCCCGGTTCGCGGAGCGGCTCGGCAAGCTGGCGGTCGGGCCCGGCCTGGACGACGGCACCGACCTGGGCCCGCTGGTCAACTCCGACACCCGGAGCAAGGTGGCCACCCTGGTGGACGAGTCGGCCGGCAGCGGCGCGCAGGTGGTGACCGGCGGCCGGGCACCCGACCGGCGGGGCTTCTTCTACCTGCCGACGGTGCTCGGCAACGTGGCGCCGGATGCGGGGATCCTGGACACTGAGATCTTCGGTCCGGTCGCCCCGGTGGTGCGCTTCAGCGACGAGGCCGACGCGATCAGGTGGGCCAACGACACCGAGTACGGCCTGGTCACTTACCTCTACACCGGCGACCTGCGGCGCGCGCTGCGGGTATCGGAGGCGCTGCAGACCGGGATGGTGGGCATCAACCGGGGGCTGGTATCCGACCCGGCGGCCCCGTTCGGCGGCGTGAAGCAGTCCGGGATCGGGCGGGAAGGCGGCCACGACGGGCTGCTGGAGTTTACCGAGACGAAGTACGTGGCAGTCGATTGGTGACTGGCCCGCCGGACGGCGGGAGCTGACGCTACCTCGTGGTTGACTGGGGGCACCATGGATCGCCGCATCTTCGGGCTTGAGAACGAGTACGGCGTCACCTGCACGTTCCGCGGCAGCAGGCGGCTGTCACCGGACGAGGTGGCGAGGTACCTGTTCCGCCGCGTTGTCTCCTGGGGCCGTAGCAGCAACGTGTTCCTGCGCAACGGCGCCCGGCTCTACCTGGACGTGGGCAGCCACCCGGAGTACGCGACCCCGGAATGCGACAACATCACCGACCTGGTGATCCATGACAAGGCCGGGGAGCGGATCCTGGAGGGCCTGCTGGTCGACGCCGACCGGCGGCTGCGCGAGGAGGGCATCGCCGGCGACATCTACCTGTTCAAGAACAACACCGACTCGGCCGGCAACTCCTACGGCTGCCACGAGAACTACCTGGTCGGGCGGCATGGGGAGTTCGGGCGGCTGGCCGACATCCTGATCCCGTTCCTGGTCACCCGGCAGGTCATCTGCGGCGCCGGCAAGGTGCTGCAGACACCGCGGGGGGCGGTGTACTGCGTTAGCCAGCGGGCCGAGCACATCTGGGAGGGCGTTTCCTCGGCGACGACCCGTTCCCGTCCCATCATCAATACCCGGGACGAGCCGCACTCGGACGCGGAGCGGTTCCGGCGCCTGCACGTGATCGTCGGCGATTCCAACATGAGCGAGACCACCACCCTGCTCAAGGTCGGCGCCACCGACCTGGTGCTGCGGATGGTGGAGGCCGGGACCGTGATGCGGGACCTCACCCTGGAGAACCCGATCCGGGCGATCCGCGACGTCAGCCACGACATGACCGGCCAGCGCCGGGTCCGGCTGGCGAACGGCCGGGAGGCCAGCGCGCTGGACATCCAGCGCGAGTACCTGGCCAAGGCGCAGGACTTCACCGGCCGCCGGGGCGCCGACACCACCACCAAGCAGGTGCTGGAGCTGTGGGAGCGGGCGCTGATGGCGGTCGAGACCCAGAACCTGGACCTGGTGGCGCGGGAGATCGACTGGGTGACCAAGCTCCAGCTCATCGAGCGCTACCGGCGCAAGCACGACCTGCCGCTGTCGTCGCCCCGGGTGGCCCAGCTCGACCTCGCCTACCACGACGTGCACCGCGGCCGTGGCCTGTACTACCTGCTGCAGCGGCGCGGCTCGGTGGACCGGGTGGCCCGGGACATCGACATCTTCGAGGCCAAGTCGGTCCCGCCGCAGACCACCAGGGCACGGCTGCGGGGCGAGTTCATCCGGCGTGCCCAGGAGCGCCGCCGGGATTTCACCGTGGATTGGGTCCATCTCAAGCTCAACGATCAGGCGCAGCGGACGGTCCTGTGCAAGGACCCGTTCCGGTCGGTGGACGAGCGGGTGGAGAAGCTGATCGCCGGGATGTAGCGGCCACGCGGTGCGGGTAGGCTCGCCAACCATGCGACGTATCGGGCTGATAACCATCCCGCTGATCGCCGTGGCGGCGGTGGCGGGGTGCTCCTCCTCTTCCTCCTCATCGTCCTCGGGCGGGGCGGACGCCAAGGTGGCCGCTTCCGGATCGTTCGGCAACTCGCCCTCGGTCAAGTTCCCGGCCGCCAAGTCGGACGGGCGCCTCGCCGTCAAGACGCTGATCCGCGGCAGCGGGCCCGCCATGACCAAGGCCGACTCGTTCGTCGGCAACTACGTGGCCTACATCTGGAGCGGGTCCGGGCACAAGCTCGCCCAGGACACGTTCAAGACCAGGACCCCGCAGCTGTTCGCCGGCAAGGCGCTGCTCCCGGGGCTCGAGAAGGGCCTGATCGGGCAGAAGATGGGCAGCCGGGTGCTCATCGTCATCCCGCCCGCCGACGGGTACGGCAAGTCCGGCAACCCGCAGGCCGGGGTGAAGGGCACCGACACCCTGGTGTTCGTGGTGGACATGCTCAAGGAGTTCAGTGACTCCGCCGGGGCCTCGGGCGCCAAGGTGTCCACCGGCGGCGGCAGCCTGCCGACCGTGAAGACAGGCTCGGCCGGCGGCGCCCCGAAGATCAAGGTGCCCGCTGGCAAGCCGCCATCCTCCCTGGTCGCCAAGACCCTGCTGCGCGGCAGCGGCCCGGCGATCAAGAAGGGCGACACGGTGGTGGTGCAGTACACCGGCTCGATCTGGCGCACCGGCAAGGTGTTCGACCAGTCCTGGGCGCGCGGCCAGCCGTTCGGGTTCCAGCTCGGCGCCACCCCCAGCCAGGTGATCCCGGGCTGGGACAAGGGCCTGGCCGGACAGCACGTCGGCAGCCGGGTGCTGCTGGTCATCCCGCCCGGCGACGGGTACGGCAAGACCGGCGCGTCGCAGGCGGGCATCAAGGGCACCGACACCCTGGTGTTCGCGGTGGACCTGATCGGCGCGCTCGGCCCCGGCCAGCCCGCCAGCGGGTCCTAGCCCAGCAGCCGGGCCGCGTGACGGCCGGCGGCGGCGGCAGCCAGGAAGGCGGCCTCGTCGCCGGCCAGGTCCCGGCCCATGGTCGACAGCGGCACCGGGCACTCCCGCAGCGCTGCCAGCAGCCCGTCCAGCTCCACCCGGACCAGCCGGTGCCGGGCCGCCAGCGGCTGTACCTGGCCGGCCACCCGCTCGCCGAGCTCGCCGGCCAGGGCTGGCACGGCCACATCAGCCCGCGCCAGTGCCACCCGGCCGTAGGCGGTCAGGCTGTGGTGGGACACCCCGCGGTGCCGCTCGCGCTGGTCCGCCTGGCTCACCCGGAGGCTGGCCACCGGCCTGCCGCCGAGCACGGCGGCGGCGTTGACGGCCTCCCCGCTGGCCACGCCCGAGAACCCCCACCGGGTGCCGCTGCCCAGGTTGCCCGGCCCCGGCGCCACCACGGCCACCTCGGCGCCCAGCACCTGGCGGGCCGCCAGCAGCCCGGTATGCACGGTCACGGTCTCCAGGTCGCCGCCGAAGGCCTGGCCGGTGGTCACGGTGCCGGCCAGCCAGCCGGCCTCCCGCAGCCCGGCGGCGGTGCGGGAGAACCAGGCGGGCAGCGCGCCGCCGTCGAGCATGACGTAGGCGGCCCGGACAGGCCGGGTGGCCCGCAGCCCGGCCAGCACGGCGGGCAGAGCGGAGTGCAGGTCGGCGACGACCACCGGCATGCCGCCCAGGTCGTCGGCGTCCCGGAGCGCCTCATGGTAGGGCGAGCCCTGCTCGTCGGCCCCGGCCACGACCGCCTGCAGCGGCGTGTACCTGGCCTTCACCAGGTGGCCCGCCAGCCCGGGGTCGGGCGGCAGCCGGTCCGGGATCGCGATCACGAGCGCGTACCCGCCGGTCCCCAGCCCGAGCGCCAGCGCGGTGGTGTTCAGCAGCACCCGGTCGCCCGGGGCTGGCCGGCCGGTCAGCCCCGGGTACGCGAGCGCACGTAGCTGGCCGCCGTCGGTGGCCACTTCGAGTTCCATCGCGCCGCGCCATTCCCGCCGCAGCGCGGTCACGACGCCCTCCCGCCACTGGATCACCCCGGCAGGGTAACCTGCGGCCCTAGGGGTCAACCGGGGACTAGGACGGTCATGTCAAAACGGAAGACCGAGCGGCTGCTGAGCCTGGTCGTCTGCCTGCTCGCGACCGACCGCTACCTCACCGCGACCCAGATCCGGACGGCGGTCCCCGGCTACCCGGACTCGTTCGACGCGTTCAAGCGGATGTTCGAGCGGGACAAGGAGGAATTGCGGGAGCTGGGGATTCCGCTGGAGACCGGGGCCGCGGGCGAGGAGGAGCCCGGCTACCGCATCCCGCGGCAGGTCTACATGCTGCCCGATATCCGGCTGGCGCCGGACGAGGCAGCCGTGCTCGCGGTGGCGGCCCGGGTGTGGCGGCAGGCCGAGCTGGCCGGAGCGGCGGCCGGGGCGCTGCTCAAGCTGCGCGCGGCGGGCGTGGATGCCGAGGAGGCGGTCCGGCCCGGAATCGAGCCGCGGCTGCTGGCTGGCGAGGCCTCGTTCAGCGCGCTGTGGGAGGCGGTGCGCGACCGCCGGCCGGTCACGTTCTGTTACCGGGCGGCCGGGCGCAGCGAGCCGCAGCGCCGCCAGCTCGAGCCGTGGGGGGTCGTCAACCGGCGCGGGCGCTGGTACGTGGCGGGCCACGATACCGCCAGGGACGCCACGAGGGTATTCCGGCTGAGCCGGATCGAGGGCCCGGTGGAGTTCACCGGCCCGCCCGGGTCGGTCATCGTCCCGGCCGGCCAGGACGTGCGGGAGCTGGTCGCCGACTGGGACTCCGCGCCGCCGCCACCGCAGCAGACCGCGGTGCTGCGGGTCCGGCCGGGCGCCGGATTCGGCCTGCGGCGGCGCGCGCTCCGGCAGCGCCCCGGCCCGGACGGCTGGGATGAGGTCGAGGTACCGTTCGGCGAGACGGGCTGGTTCGCCGGGCATCTGGCCTCGTTCGGCCCGGACGTGGTCGTGGCCGAGCCCGCCGACCTGCGGGATGCCGTGATCACCCGGCTGAAGGGAGCGCTGGCGTGACGTCCGCCTCGCGGGGGGGTGCGGGGGGGTCGTCCCCCCGGGCCATGCCCGGCCGGGGGGGTCTGGGGGGGTCGTCCCCCCGGGCCATGCCCGGCCGGGGGGGTCTGGGGGGGTCGTCCCCCCGGGCCAGCACCGGCCGGACCAGCGGCGACCGGCTGCAGCGGCTGCTGGCCCTGGTGCCGTACGTGATCAGCCGGCAGGTGGTGGGGCTGCCGGAGACCGCGGCCGCGTTCGGGGTGACAGAGCGTGAGCTGATCGACGACCTCAACCTGCTGTGGTGCGTGGAGCTGCGGGCGCCCGACCCGTACTGCCCGATCGACCTGTCCTACGAGGGCGGGGAGATCGAGATCAGCCAGGCCGAGCCGATGGACCGGCCGCTCCGGCTGGGGGTGGACGAGGCGAGCGCGCTGCTGGTGGCGCTGCGGATGCTCGCCGACGTCGGCAGCCTGGCCGAGAGCGAGGAGCCGGGCGGCGGCTCGGCGCTGAGCCGCACCATCGCCAAGCTGGAGGCGGCGGCCGGGGAAGCGGCGGCCCCCAGCGCCCAGGTCGCGGTCCAGCTTGACCAGATCGCCGCCAGCAGCGTGCTGGGACAGCTCCAGGACGCGCTCGCCCGCGGCCGCCGGGTGCACCTGAAGTACTACGTCCCGGGCCGGGACGAGGCCACCGAGCGCGATGTGGACCCGATGCGGCTGCTGGTGGTGGAGGGGCGCACCTACCTGGAGGGCTGGTGCCGCCGGGCGGAGGACGTGCGGCTGTTCCGGGCCGACCGGGTGCTCGGCATCGAGGTGCTGCCCGACGCGGCCGAGATCCCCCGGCACGCGCAGCCGGTGGACCTGGACCGGGGCCTGTACCGGCCAGCGCCGGATGATCTGCGGGTGGTGCTGGAGCTGGCGGCCGCCGGGCGCTGGGTCGCCGAGTACTACCCGTGCGAGGAAGTCACCGAGCTGGGCGACGGGCGGCTCCGGGTGGTGCTGCGGGCCGCGGACCGGCGGTGGGTGCGGCGGCTGCTGCTAGGGCTGGGGGAGGACGGGCGGCTCGCCGAGCCCGCGGCCCTGGCCTCGGAGGTCAGCGAGGCCGCGGGGGCTGCCCTGGCGCAGTATGCGCAGCCCGGGGATGTGTTCGTTCCCCCGGGCCGCCCGGGGGCGTAGCATGAGATTTCGGAAGCACCGCCGCCAGGCGGGGAGCCCGAGCAAGGGACGGACATGATTGGTGAACTCAGCCCGTGGCACCTGCTGATCCTCGCGGCAGTGATCCTCGTGCTCTTCGGCGCGAAGAAACTGCCCGACAGCGCCCGCTCACTGGGCCGGGCCATGCGCATATTCAAGTCGGAGACGTCGAGCCTTCGCGGCGACCACAGCGGCGACCACAGCGGCGAGGATGACGCCAAGCCGCAGGCTGCTGCACCGCAGCAGCTGGCCGCCCCGCAGCAGGTCCGCACGGCCGAAACCGCCGGCGCGGCCAGCGCACCCCAGCCCGAGGCACAGCACTCGAACCAGCCCGGCTAGCACCGCCCAGCCATGAGCGTGCCGGCCGAGCCGCCCGGGCAGCCGAGCGTGCCCGGGCCACGGCGGCCCGGGGGCGGCGGGGATAACCCCGAGGCCCGGATGCCGCTGTTCGAACACCTGCGCGAGCTGCGTGCCAGGCTGCTCAAGGCGCTGCTCGGGCTGGCGGCCGGGATGACGCTCGGCTGGATCTTCTTCACGCCGATCTGGAAGTTCCTGGAGCGGCCCTACTGCAACATCGTGATCAACGGCCACCGCCAGTGCAACGGCCAGTTCGGTCACACGCTGGTCGTAAACGGGCCCTTCGACGCGTTCTTCCTGCACCTGAAGATCGCGTTCATCGTGGGCCTGGTGGTGTCCTCCCCGATCTGGCTCTACCAGCTGTGGGCGTTCATCGCGCCCGGCCTGTACTCGCGGGAACGCAAGTGGACGTTCGCGTTCGTGGGCACCGCCGTGCCGCTGTTCGGCGTCGGCGCCGTGTTCGCCTACTTCGCCATGGGCCACGCCATGGGCTTCTTCGTGCACCTGATTCCCGGCGGCGTCGCCGCCACCTTCACCGTGGACACCTACCTCAGCTACGCCACCGCCATGCTGCTGATCTTCGGGCTGGCGTTCGAGCTGCCGCTGGTGATGGTGATCCTCAACCTGGCTGGCGTGATCACGCATGCCCGGTTCCGGAAGTGGCGCCGGCTGATGATCTTCGCCGTGTTCGCGTTCGCGGCGGTCGCCACCCCCAGCCCGGATCCGTTCAGCATGCTGCTGCTGGCGGTCCCCTGCATCGTCCTGATCGAGCTCGCGGAACTATTCACCTGGGCGAACGACCGGCGGCGGGCGCGGCAGCCGTCCATGTACGACGGCCTGTCCGACGACGAGATCTCGCCACTGGACTTCGACGACAGCGTCGACGCCGATCACGTGCAGTAATTCGCATCGCCTAGGCTGGGGCTATGTCCGCCCCGGCCGAGCGTTACGCGGCGTTCCGGAAGCGGCAGGCGGACGGTTTCGGCGATTTCGAGGCGCTGTACGACTTCACCTTTGACGACTTCCAGCAGCGTGCCTGCCGGGCGCTGGCCGCTGGCCACGGGGTGCTGGTGGCGGCCCCGACCGGCTCCGGGAAGACGGTGGTGGGGGAGTTCGCGGTGCACCTGGCGCTCGGCCAGGGCCGCAAGTGCTTCTACACCACTCCGATCAAGGCGCTGTCCAACCAGAAGTACAACGACCTGGTCCGCCGCTACGGCCCGGCCCGGGTCGGCCTGCTGACCGGGGACAACAGCATCAACGGGGAAGCGCCGGTGGTGGTGATGACCACCGAGGTGCTCCGGAACATGATCTATGCGGGCTCGCCCACGCTGGCCGGGCTCAGCTTCGTGGTGCTGGACGAGGTCCATTACCTGGCCGACCGCTACCGGGGCGCCGTGTGGGAAGAGGTCATCATCCACCTGCCGGAGTCGGTCCAGGTGGTGGCGCTGTCAGCGACCGTGAGCAACGCCGAGGAGTTCGGCGACTGGCTGACCGACGTCCGCGGCGGCACCACCGTGATCGTGGACGAGCACCGGCCGGTGCCGCTGTGGCAGCACATGCTGGCGGACGGGCTGCTGTATGACCTGTTCGTGGAGACCGGCACCGGCCCGGCCGCCAAGGCGCAGGTCAACGCCGAACTGCTGCGGATCGCCCGGCGCGCGGAGTGGGCCGAGCACAAGGCGCCGGCCCGGCCGGTGCGCGGCGGCCGCCGCCCGCCCCGGCCGCGCCCGCCCAGCCGGCCTGGCATCATCAGCAGCCTGGACGCGGCCGGCCTGCTTCCGGCCATCACGTTCATCTTCAGCCGGGCCGGCTGCGACGCCGCGGTCCGGCAGTGCCTGGACGCCGGGCTGCGGCTGGCCACCCCGGAGGAAGCCAAGGCGATCACCGCGGTCGCCGAGCGGCGGACCGCGGACATCACGGACGAGGACCTGTCGGTCCTGGGCTACGGGGAGTGGCTGACCGGCCTGCAGCGAGGCGTCGCCGCCCACCACGCGGGCATGCTGCCCACCTTCAAGGAGGTGGTGGAGGAGCTCTTCGCGGCCGGCCTGATCCGGGCGGTGTTCGCGACCGAGACGCTGGCGCTCGGCATCAACATGCCGGCCAGGACCGTGGTGCTCGAGCGCCTGGACAAGTGGGACGGCGAGCAGCACGTCCAGCTGACGCCGGGGGAGTACACCCAGCTCACCGGGCGGGCGGGGCGCCGCGGCATCGACGTGGAGGGCCACGCGGTGGTGCTGTGGCAGCCCGGGGTGGA
>DASQSC010000015.1:0-5237 GCA_035642555.1 Streptosporangiaceae bacterium
CGGCTGTTCCTGCTGTTCCCGGGCGAGGACGGGGTGCTGCTGCACACCAACCACTTCCGCTCGGACCGGTTCGCTGAGCTGGACGTGGGGCTGTGGGCGATGCCGAGCAGCCCGTTCCGGCTGCACCGCCTCCAGGCGGGAGTGCGGGCGGCGGCCGGGCCGCCGTCCCTGGAACTGTTCCGCAGGCTGCTGGCCGACCACGCCAACCAGCCGGGCGCCGTGTGCTGCCACCCCGACCCGCGGCAGCATCCGTTCGACCAGGGCAAGACCGTGGCCTCGGTGCTGATGGACCTGACGGCGAAGCGGCTCTGGCTGGCGGACGGGAACCCGTGCGACACCCCGTACCGGGAGCTTGACTACCGCGAGTTCCTGGCCAAGCCCGTCAGCTTCCGGGAGCCGGCGGGACCGCTGGCGGCCGGTGCCCGGTGACCGCCCCCGCTGACCTGATCCTCACCGGCGGCCGGGTCTACACGGTGGACGCGGCCCGGTCATGGGCGCAGGCGGTGGCGGTGCGGGCCGGGCGGATCGCGGCGGTGGGACCGGACGCCGCGGTCCGGGCGCTGGCCGGGCCCGGCACCCAGACGGTCGACCTGGCCGGGCGGATGCTGCTGCCTGGCTTCCAGGACGCCCACGTCCACGCGTCCGCCGCCGGGCTGGAACGGGCCCGCTGCGACCTGTCGGAACTGCACAGCCTGCCGGACTACCTGGCGGCGATCGGCGCCTACGCTGCCCGCACCGGCGGGCCGGAGGGCACCGCCGGGGATGGGTGGATCACCGGCGGCGGCTGGGCCATGGACGTGTTCCCCGGCGGCTGCCCGGCACGGGCGGACCTCGACCGGGTGGCCGGCGGCCGGCCGGTATTCCTGCCCAACCGTGATCACCATGCCGCCTGGGTGAACTCGCGGGCGCTGGAGCTGGCCGGGATCGGCGCCAGCACCCCGGACCCGCCCGACGGGCGGATCGAGCGGGACGAGCGCGGCGAGCCCGCGGGGACCCTGCAAGAAGGCGCGATGGACCTGGTTCAGCGGTTGCTGCCGCCGCCGGCGCTCGCCGAGCAACTGGCCGGGATCGAGGAAGGCCAGCGCTACCTGCACGCGCTGGGCGTCACCGGCTGGCAGGAAGCGATCGTGGGCGAGTACGCGGCTACCCCGGACTGCTTCCGGGCCTACCTGGAGGCCGACCGCCGGGGCCTGCTCGTCTCGCAGGTGGTTGGTGCCCTGTGGTGGCAGCGCGGCACCGGGGCCGGGCAGCTCGCCGGGCTCGAGCAGCGGCGGGAGGAGGCCAGTGCCCGGCCAGGCCGGTTCCGCGCCACCAGCGTAAAGATCATGATGGACGGGGTCTGCGAGAACCACACGGCCGCGATGCTCACCCCGTACCTGGACCGGCACGGGAACCAGACCGCGACCGACGGCATCAGCTACTTCGACCCCGGGGAACTCGCCGCGGCGGTCACCCGGATCGACGCCAGCGGGTTCGACGCCCACTTCCACGCGATCGGGGACCGGGCTGTGCGGGACGCGCTCGACGCCGTGGCCGCCGCCCGCGCCGCCAACGGCCCCGGCGGACGGCACCACATCGCCCACATCCAGGTGATCCACCCGGACGACCTGCCCAGGTTCCGGGAGCTGGGAGTGGCCGCCAACGCCCAGCCGCTGTGGGCGTGCAACGAGCCGCAGATGACCGAGCTGACGCTGCCGTTCCTGGGCCCGCAGCGGGCGGTGTGGCAGTACCCGTTCGGGAGCCTGGCCGCCTCCGGCGCCCAGCTGGCGTTCGGCAGCGACTGGCCGGTGTCCTCCCCCGACCCGCTCGGCGAGATCCACGTCGCGGTCAACCGGACCATCCCGCCGGGGTACCCCTACGGCGGCGGGGACGGTGACGGCGGCGTGTTCCTGCCCGGCGAGCGGCTGAGCCTGCCGGCGGCGCTCGCCGCGGCCACGATCGGTTCCGCCTACGTGAACCGGCTCGACCGCGAGACCGGGACGGTCGAACCGGGCAAGCGGGCGGACCTGGTGGTGCTCGACCGGGACCTGTTCGCCCATCCGGCCAGCGAGATCGCGGCCGCGCGGGCGGACCTCACCATCATCAGCGGCGAGGTCGTGTACCAGCGGCCCGGAAGCTGAGCCGCGGGCCGGGCCGGGGGTCGCCCCGGGCCGACGGGTTGCCCGGGCCGGCGGGCCGTCCGGGCCGGTGCCCGGCCGGCGGGTTGCCCGGGGCCGGGGCACGCTAAGCCGCGGCAGGCACCACGATGGAGGCATGCCCGACGACGGACCGGCCCTGGCGCAGTTCGAGGCCCTGCTCGCGCCGGCCGGGCAGCGGCTGCTGGCGGAAGCGTCGGCGGTCCCCGACGACCCCGCGGCCCGGCTGGCGGCCGGCACCCGGCTGCGGGGCAGCTATCCGGCGGACCTGGTCGCGGCCGCGTTCGGGCAGGCCGAGCTGCGCCGGCGGGCGCGCGGCAAGTTCACCCGCGCCGGCCACATGTACTTCACCCGGGCCGGGCTCGAGCAGGCCACCGGCGAGCAGTTCGCCCGGCACCGGGCCGCCCGGTTCGGCGGCTGCGGGTCGGTCGCCGATTTGTGCACAGGCATCGGCGGCGACCTGATCGCCCTCGCCGCCGGGTCCGACGTGCTGGCGGTGGACAGGGACGAGGTGTCGCTGGCGATGGCGGTGCGCAACGCCGCCGCCTACGGCGCCGCGGGCCGGGTCTCGCCGCTGCCCGGGGACGTGACACAGGTCCGGCTGCCCCCGCTCGACGCCGTGTTCATCGACCCGGCCCGGCGGGCAGCCGGGCGGCGGCTGGCCGGCGGCGCCAGCGAGCCGCCGCTTGCCTGGTGCCTGGGACTGGCCGGCCGCTGCCAGCGGGTGGCGGTCAAGTTCGCGCCCGGGATCGACCTGGCCGCGGTACCGGCGGGCTGGGAAACAGAGTTCGTCGCCACCGGCCGGGAGCTGAAGGAGGCGGTGCTGTGGTCTCCCGCCTGGGCGACCGGACCGACCCGGGCCACCGTGCTGCCGGCGGGGGCGCAGTTCACCGGCGACCCGGCGGACCGGCCCCCGGCCGGGCCGCCGGGACCGTGGCTGCTCGACCCGAGCCCGGCGATCACCCGGGCGGGCCTGGTGGGGCCGCTGGCGCGACAGCTCGGCGGCTGGCAGATTGACCCGTCGATCGCTTTCCTGGCGGCCGGTGAGCCGGTGCGGACCCCGTTCGCCCGGCTGCTGCGGGTGGAGGAGAGCCTGCCGTGGCGGCTCGACCTCATCACCGCCGCCCTGGCCCGGCATGACATCGGCCCGCTGGACATCCGGCGGCGGGGGCTGGCGGGCGACGTGCCCGGCATTCACCGCCGCCTCCGGCCGCGCGGCAGCCGCCGCGGCACCCTGGTGATGACCCGGGCCGGCGGCAAGCCATGGGCGCTGGTGTGCACGGATCCCGGCGAGGATGCCGGCGACGCGCCCGGTATAGGGCACGCCGAGCCTCGTGGGTAAATCCAAGAACTTTAGCCCTAGTTGTCCCGCACGCCACCAGGCGGCGGGTACGCTGCCTGCACCGGGTGACCCCTGCCAATGGCCTGCCCGGTGATCACGGGGTGACCGGGACCGGGCGGCAGCCGAAGCCGCTGCGGACCGGCTGGAACTGGAGGTCAGCAGTGACGGCCACCGACCCCGTGGCACCGGCACCAGTAGCATCCGCACCAGTGGCACCCGTAGCAACGACCCCCGCAGCACCCGCGCGGCCCGCGCCCGGGCCAGCGCCGGCCGCCGGGCGCAAGCCGAAGCTGCGGGGCTGGCTGCACCTGATCTGGTTTGAGATCTCGCTGGTCGTCGGCACGCTGCTGGTGACCCACGCGCACGGAGCTGCGCGCATCACCTCGCTGGCCGTCTACGCCGCGAGCGTGAGCGCGCTGTTCGGTGCCAGCGCGCTGTATCACCGCGGGAACTGGTGCGCGGCCTGGCACCGGCGGCTGCACCGGCTGGACCAGGCCATGATCTTCTTCCTGATCGCCGGCACGGCTACCCCGGCGTTCCTGCTCGCGGTTCCCGGCCCTATCGGACGGGCCTGCCTGATCGCGCTGTGGGCGCTCACGCTGGCCGCGGTGGGGATCAGGATGGCCTGGCTGCGCGCGCCAGAACGGCTGGGGGGCGCGCTGTTCCTGGGCCTGGGCTGGATGGCGGGGCTGTCACTGCCCTGGGTGTGGGCACATGCGGGCCCCGCGCCGGGGGCGCTGATGATCGCGGGCGGCCTCCTTTACACCGCCGGCGCGGTCTCCTATCACCGGCGCTGGGGCAACCTGTCCCCCGGCGTGTTCGGGTTCCACGAGGTGTTCCACGTCTACGTGTGCGCGGCCGCCACCTGCCAGTACATCGGCATCGTGCTGCTGGCCCGGTAGCGCGGCGGTTGCGCCGGTCAGGCGACGACGCGGACGGCGGAGGAGCCGTCCGGCAGCCGGCGTACCTCCAGCCGCTCGGGCACCCGCTCCTTGAGGTCCGCGAGGTGGCTCACGATGCCGGCCACCCGGCCCCGGTCCCGCAGGTCGTCGATGACCGCCATCACCTGGTCGAGCGTGTCGGAGTCGAGCGAGCCGAATCCCTCGTCGATGAACAGGGTGTCGAGCTCCACTCCGCCGGCCTCGGCCCTGACCACGTCGGCGAGTCCCAGCGCCAGGGCGAGCGAGGTGTAGAAGGACTCGCCGCCGGACAGCGAGGCCGGGCTCCGCTCGTCGCCGGTGTGCCGGTCGATGACCGCGAGCGTGAGGCCGCTGCGGGCGCGCCGGGAGGCCGCCTCGTCGGTGCGCTTCAGCTCGTACCGCCCGGACGACATGGCCGCCAGCCGGACGTTCGCGGCCGCCACCACCTGGCCGAACCAGTGCCGGAGCACGTAGGTGGTCAGCGCCACCCGGCGGTGCCCGTCCGTCCCCTTGGCCAGTCCGGCCAGCCGGATCACCGGCTCGGTCGCCTCGGCCAGCCGGTCCGCCGCCGTCTCCGCGCAGCGCACCTCGGCCTGCCGGCCCGCGAACCGCTCCGCCCGGCGGGCGGCCGCATCGTGGCCCTGCCGGGCCGCCGCCTCCGCCTGCTGCGCCAGCTCGAGCTCGTCGCCCGCCGCGCGGGCCGCCTGGCCAGCTGCTTCCGCGCCGTCCGGGTCCAGCCCGGCCAGGTCCGGCGAGTGCGCCTCCGCGGTCAGTCCCGCCAGCGTGGCGAGCCACGACTCGGTCTCGGCTGCCAGCGCCTCCTGCCCGGCCGGGGCCAGC
>DASQSC010000016.1:0-2340 GCA_035642555.1 Streptosporangiaceae bacterium
CACCGTGGCCGTCGCCCCGCCGCCCTCGCCCGGCGGCGGGAGCCGGAGGTCGTCCAGGTCCAGCGTGACGGCCTCGGAGATGCGGGCCCCGGTGCCGTACAGGAACTCCAGCAGCGCCCGGTCCCGCAGCGCCCGCGGGCCCGCCGGGTCGCCGTCCGCCCCTGCCGCTGCGATCAGCCGTTCGGTCTCCGCCACGCCGATCCCGCGCGGCAGCCGGCGGGGCGGCGCGGGCGGGCGCACCTCATGCGCGGGGTCGGCCGGGGCCAGGCCCTCGGCGGCCGCGAAGGCGTGCAGCCCGCGCACCGCGACCACCGCCCGGGCCGCGGAACTGGCGGCCAGCGGAGGGTGATCCTCGTCACCTTCCCGCAGCCCGGCCAGGAACGCCGTGACGTCGGCCGCGCTGACCTCAGCCAGGCTGGCGCGGCCCCGGGCTGCCAGCGCGGTGCGGTAGCGGGCCAGGTCCCGGCGGTAGGCGGCGAGGGTGTGCGCGGCCAGCCCCCGCTCCACGGTCAGGTGATCGAGGTACCGGCCGACCGCCGCGGCGACGCTGCCGGGCCCCTGGCTCAGCTGAGCACCTCTGGCACCGCCGTCCCCGGCATGCCGTGCGCGTCCGCGACCGGCAGGCAGGTCAGGACGCCCTCATGGGTGTGCAGGCCGGCGGCGAACTCCGGGTCGGCGCGCAGCGCGTCCCGCCAGCCGTGCCTGGCGAGCTCCAGCACGTACGGCAAGGTCACGTTGGTCAGCGCGTAGGTCGAGGTGTGCGGCACCGCGCCCGGCATGTTCGCCACGCAGTAGAAGACCGAGTCGTGGACCCGGTACGTGGGCTGGGCATGGGTGGTCGGGTGGGAGTCCTCGAAGCAGCCGCCCTGGTCGATGGAGATGTCCACCAGCACCGAGCCCGGCTTCATCCGGGCCACCAGGTCGTTGGGGACCAGCATGGGCGCCTTCGCCCCCGGCACCAGCACCGCGCCGATCACCAGGTCGGCGTCGATGACCGCCCGCTCGATCTCATAGGTGTTGGACGCGACGGTCTGGCAGTGCCCCTGGTAGATCGCGTCCGCCGAGCGGAGCCGGGCGACGTTCTTGTCCACCAGCAGCACCTCGGCCTGCATGCCGAGCGCGATCGCGGCGGCGTTCATCCCCGACACCCCAGCGCCCAGCACGACCACCTTGGCGGCGTACACGCCGGAGACCCCGCCCATCAGGACCCCCCTGCCGCCGCCGTCGCGCTGCAAGTGGTGCGCGCCCACCTGCGGTGCCATCCGGCCGGCCACCTCCGACATGGGCGCCAGCAGCGGCAGCGAGCGCTCTGGCCCCTGCACGGTCTCGTAGGCGATGGCGGTGATCCCCGAGCCCAGCAGCGCCTCGGTGCAGGGCCGGGAAGCCGCCAGGTGCAGGTAGGTGAACAGGACCTGGCCCTTGCGCAGCCGGTGGTATTCCTCCGGCACCGGCTCTTTGACCTTGAGGATCAGGTCGCCCGTCTGCCAGATGTCGTCGGCCCGGGGCAGGATCTGTGCCCCCGCGGCGATGTAGTCCCCGTCCGGGATGGCTGACCCGGTCCCGGCATCAGCCTCGACGAACACCTCATGGCCGGACCGGGTGAGCTCGTGCACGCCGGACGGCGTGATCGCCACCCGGTATTCGTGGTTCTTGACCTCTTTAGGAATCCCGACCCTCATGACCGCAGCCCTCCTGCTTCTTCCGGCCGCCGGCCCCGTTGCCGGACGGTCCGGGTCGCTGCCGGGCTCATGAGCCCGGCAGCGGGTGCTCCGGCGCGTCAGCTTCCCGCAGCGCCCCGTACCCGCCCCCCCGGGCGGCATACCCGGACAAGATACCCACCGCGGCGATAACGTTGTGCAGGTCACCCGCCAGTACGGCCTCGGCCGCCGCTGCCAGCGGCACCCACCTGAGCAGCAGGTGAGCCTCCTCATGCTCGGGGACATGGGTGCGCTCGGCGGCCGGCACCTCGGTCAGGCCGCGGGCCAGGAACACCCGCACCCGCTCGGTGCTGAAGCCGGGCGAGGTGAGGACGTCGGCGAGCACGTGCCAGTCCCGGGCCCGGTAGCCGGTCTCCTCCAGCAGCTCGCGCTCGGCCGTGGCCCGCAGGCTCTCCCCGGCCACGTCCCGCAGCCCGGCCGGGATCTCCCACAGCAGGCTGGCGACCGGATGCCGGTACTGCCGGATGAGCAGCACCCGCTCCGCATCGTCGAGCGCCAGCACCCCCACCGCCCCCGGGTGCTCCACCACGTCCCGGCCCGCCAGCTCCCCGCCCGGCATCTCGACCTGGTCCCGCCGCAACCGCAGGAACCCGCTCCGGCCCAGCTCGGTGCTGCCGGTCAC
>DASQSC010000017.1:0-2304 GCA_035642555.1 Streptosporangiaceae bacterium
GATGATCGCGCCGCCCCAGTAGGTGCCGTTCACCGCGATGTCGACCCGGCCCCGGTAGCGGGACGGGATCAGCTCGTCGATCGCCGAGTTGATGGCGGCGTACTCACCGCCGATCCCCATCCCGGCCACGATCCTGGTCGCGTAGAGGAAGGTCACCCAGCCCGGCCCGGCGCCCGCGGTCGCGGCGGTGAGCCCGCTGCCCGCCAGGTAGACCCCCAGCGTCACCATGAACAGGTTGCGGCGGCCAAGCCGGTCCGACAGCCGGCCGAACACCAGCGCGCCGATGACCTCACCGATCAGGTAGACCGTGGCGATGGCGCCGACCGCGGTGGACGACATGTTGAGGGTCTCAGGCGTGCTCAGTTTCCCGGCAACGGCGCTCGCGACCGTGATCTCCAGCCCGTCCAGCACCCAGGCCACGCCGAGCGCAATCACCATCCGGGTATGGAACGGCGACCAGGGCAGGCGGTCGACCCGGGCCGGGACCAGGCTCCGGATGACGCCGTCAGGGGCCACCGCAGCAGGCTGTGCCGACATGTAGCCCCTCCCTCACTTTCCGTGACCACACCCGGGCCGCGAATCCCCGTTCTCACCTGGCTGGAGCGGTTCGCGCCGGGATGCGGCAATCGGCCCGAGTTGACCAGGGCCAGAAACCCCTGGTCAGCGGTACCGTACCGCGCCGAGAGCCCGCGCGGGCCGGGGTCGCCACACCGCGCCCCTGTCCCCCGCGATCCGCCGGCCTCGCCGCCACCTGTCCGCAGCAGCCCGCCCGGGCGGACCGGAGTCCAGGCAGCCACCCCCTGGGGCTTGCCGCCACTCTTCGCATATAGTTAGCTCTGTGAAAGATTCTTTTGTGGATCTGGACCGGCCGGGCGCCGCCGGGATCGGCGCCGCCGCCGGGACTGCGGCGCCCGGGACCGGTACCTCCGCCGGGACCGGTACCTCCGCCGGGCCCGGTACCGCCAGGGCCGGGACCTGGTCCGGGCAGGGGGATGCGGCCGGGCAGCTGGCCGCGATCCCCGGGCACGGGGATGCGGCCGGGCTGCTGGCCGCCATCAGCGCCGTCCGCCGCACCACCCGCCGGGCGGTCCGGCAATCCTGGCCCGGCGAGCCGCTGCCGACCTCGCAGAGCGAACTGCTCCGGCTGGTGGCCGAGCATCCGGGCATCACGGTGGCGGCCGCCGCCCGCGAGCTCCGGCTGGCACCGAACACGGTGAGCACGCTGGTGGGCAGCCTGACCGGGCGCGGCCTGCTCAGCCGCCAGCGGGCGCGGCCAGACGGCCGCACGGTCAGCCTGGACCTCACGCCGGCGGCGGTGAAGCGGCTGGCGGACCGCCGTGATCTGCGGGCCGAACTGGCCCAGCAGGCCCTGGTCCAGCTTCCCGAGGCTGACCAGCGAGCCCTGGCCAGCGCGGTGCCGGCGCTGATGCGGCTGGCGGAAGGGGTGGCGGCACTGTGACCGGCGGGCCCGTCCGTCACGACGGCGCGGTGGCCAGCGCACCGGCTGCCGCCGGCCGAACCGCTCAGCCCGGCCAGCTGCCCGCGGTGAGCTGCGACAGCCTCACCTACCGGTACGGCCAGCAGCTCGCCGTGGACCACGTGGACCTGCGGATCGAGACCGGCGAGACCTTCGGCCTGCTCGGGCCGAACGGGGCCGGCAAGACCACCACAATCCGGATGCTGACCACGCTGCTCAAGCCCGCGTCCGGCTCGGTCTGCGTGTTCGGCACCGACGCCGCGCGCGAGCCCATGCGGGTGCGCCGGCTCATCGGCTACGTGCCGCAGTTGCTGTCCGCTGACGCCGCCCTCACCGGGCAGGAGAACGTCGAGCTGTTCGCCCGCCTGTTCGACGTGCCCCGGCGCGACCGGCGGCAGCGCGTGACCGAGGCGTTGTCGGCCATGGGCCTGACCGAGGCGGCGGGCCGCCTGGTGAAGACGTACTCAGGCGGCATGGTGCGCCGCCTCGAGCTGGCACAGGCCCTGGTCAATACTCCCCGGCTGCTGGTGCTGGACGAGCCCACGGTGGGGCTGGACCCGGTCGCCCGCGCCGATGTGTGGGAGTTCATCGCCCGGCTCCGCCAGACCGACCGCATGACCGTGCTCATGACCACCCACTACATGGATGAGGCCGCCCTGTACTGCGACCGGATCGCGCTCATGCACCGCGGCACGATCCGGGTCACCGGCGCCCCCGCCGAGCTGGAGGCCGGACTGGGAGACGGCGCCACGCTGGATGACGTGTTCCGCCACTACACCGGCGGCAGCCTGGAAACCGAGACCGAGCCTGGAGGCATCCGTGACGTC
>DASQSC010000018.1:0-11287 GCA_035642555.1 Streptosporangiaceae bacterium
AACCAGTTCACCCCGGTCGGGTTCGGCCCGTCGCTGGATGAGATGCTGTCGGCCCACCCGCGCGGGAAGATCTGGGCCCGCCGCCGCCAGCTGTCGGCGGTCGAGGTGGTCCGGCACGAGTTCAGCAGCCGCCACGTCCAGGCGTTCCTGCTCTGGATGGCGTTCCAGGTGTTCCAGCCGGGCGACGTGCCCGGCACCGGCGTCCTGCCCTACCAGCAGACGTTCGGGCGCCAGCAGCGGAGCTGGTCCATCCCGCTCGGCGGGTCCGGCCGGCTGACCGCCGCCCTCACCGGTTACCTGGCCGACCATGGCGGCACCGTGCTCTGCGACCGCCGGGTGAGCCGGCTGCTGATCGAGGATGGCCGGTGCGCGGGCGTCGAGACCGCCGACGGCGAGCAGTACCGGGCCCGGGTGGCCGTGGTGTCCTCGGTCCACGTCCAGCACCTGCGGGACATGGCACCGGCCGGCGCGTGGCCGGAAGAGTTCCACTACGGCGTGGACACCTACGACGTGGGCGTGCCGGGGTTCGCCACCTACTACTGCACGACCGCGGCGCCTGAATTCGCCTCCCCGCACGGGCCCCGGTCCGCGGTGTCCGCCGGGCTGGCCGGCTGGCCGGAGGACGTCATCCAGATGGGCGCGGACCTGCGGGCGGGCCGGTACCTGGCCGACCCGGCGTGGGTGCTGGTAGCCACGCCCACCCTGGCCGACCCGGGGCGCGCCCCGGCGGGCGGTCACACAGTGAAGATCCTCACCCCGCAGTCCTACCAGCCGCCCGCCCGGCCAGGCGGCGCAGGCACCGTGGCGGGCGGCTGGGACGCGGTCAAGGACGAGCACGCCCGGCGGCTGCTGGCCCGGGTCCGCGAGCATGCGCCGAACCTCACCGACGAGGTCATCCTGGGCCAGCTCACCAAGTCCCCGGCCGACATCGAGCAGCTCAACCCGCACATGATCCACGGCGCGTTCCACGGCGGCAACCGGGGGCCCGCGTTCAGCGGCCCGCTGCGGCCGGCGCCGGGCTGGGCCAGCCACCGGATGCCGATCCCCGGCCTTTACCAGACCGGTGGCACCACCCACCCGGGCGGATCGATCACCGGGGCGCCCGGCCGCAACGCCGCCATCGTCCTGCTCACCGACCTTGGCCACGACCCGGGCGCGGTGATGAGCCCGCCCGCCCGCGAGGCCCCCGCCCCGCTGTGAGACGCCGACGGCGTGACGGGCGCCCGCGCGTACTGGCCTGCGGGATGATCGCCGCCGCGCTGCTCGCGGGCTGCGGCGGCTCCAGTGGCGGCGGTGGGGCCGCTCATGCCACAGTCACGATCAATCCTGCCAAGCAGTATCAGCGGATCGCCGGCTTTGGCGTGTCCGAGGGGTTCGGACAGGCAAAGACGCTGATGAACGCGCCAGCCCCGGTCCAGCAGCAGGTGCTGAGCTTGCTCTACAGCCCGGCTCGCGGGGCGGGCCTGACGATCTTGCGTAACGAGATCAGCGCAGACAAGGGGTTCACGATCGAGCCGAGGGCGCCGGGCAGCCCAAACGCGAAGCCGTCGTATCTGACGCTCGCCGAGGTCGAGCGGGATCAAGGGCAGCTGTGGTTCGCCAAGCAGATCAAGGCCGGCTATGGCGTCAGCGACGTGTTCGCCGATGCCTGGAGCGCCCCCGCGTTCATGAAGAGCAACCACTCGCCCATCAACGGCGGCACGCTGTGCGGGGTCCCGGGCGCGAGCTGCAAGAGCGGCGACTGGCGCCAGGCCTACGCCAGCTACCTCGTCCAATACGCCAAGGATTACGCCGCGGCGGGCGTACCGCTCACCTACGTGGGCCCGGAGAACGAGGGGAACCTCAGCGTTCCCCAGGACAGCATGATCATGAGCCCGGCGCAGACCGCCAGCTTCATGCCGATCCTTGCCGCGACGCTCGCGCGGTCCGGCCTTCCGACGCGCGCGGAGTGCTGCGCCACCGAAAGCTGGGACTACGCGCAGAAGTACGCGGCCGCGATCGAGACCGACAAGCAAGCGAACAGGGCAACGGCGCTGTTCACCAGCCACGGCTACTTCGCCGCGCCCGGCTCGCCGCTGCGCGGCTGGAGCAAGCCGGTCTGGGAGACCGAGTGGGCGCCGTTCGGCTTCAAGCCATGGGACCCGGCCTGGGACGACGGCTCACCGTCGGCAGGATTCACGTGGGCACAGCAGATCTACACCGGCCTGACAGCGGCGAACCTGGACGCGTTCCTCTACCTGTGGGGCGCGAGCACGAGCGGGCTGACCGGCCCCAACACGGGACTGGTTGAGGTCAAGGGCAACACCGTCGCCACTTCGGGCCGGCTGTGGGCCTTCGCGAGCTACAGCCGGTTCATCCGCCCCGGCGCGGTGCGCATCGGCACAACGACCAGCCGCGCGGCCCTACAGGCGGGCGCGTTCCGGAACAGCAACGGGTCGATCGCGGTGATCGTTCTGAACCGCGGCCACAGCCGCCAGGTCGCGAACTTCTCGCTACGCGGGCTCAGTGGAGCGCATGTCACGCCGTATCTGACCGACACGGGCCACCAGCTCTCCGCACAGTCCCCGATCACGATCAGGAACGGCGGCTTCACCGCGACCCTGCCGCCGCGGTCGCTCGTCACCTACGACATCCGATCATGACCGCCGCGCACCCCCGGCTGTGACCAGCGCGTCCAGGGCTGTCAAGGTACTTAGCCGCCGACGGGACCCGCCTGCGCGGGCCCGAGCAGGCGGGTCCCGGCCAGCTCGGCGGCCAGTTCGGCCTGCTGCGCCGGGGCCAGGGAGACCAGCGGCGGGCGGACCGGGCCGCCGGACAGGCCGGCCAGCCCGGCCCAGGCCTTGATCGACGCCAGGTTGTCGGCCTGGCGGGGCCGGCCGCGCAGCCACCGGGCTGCGACCGCCCGGACCGGCTCCAGGGTGGCCGCCACCTCCTCCGCCTTGGCGAACTCCCCGGCGAGCGCCAGCCGGGTGTACTCGCGCATCGGCTGCCAGTCCGGCCGCTGGTACAGGTAGGGCGCCGCGGACGACATGTACGCCCGCTGGCCGTGGTCACGCATGTCCGCCAGCCAGGTTTCCTCGTGCGGCGAGCACACCAGGATCTGGCCGCCGAACCGGGCCAGCAGCGCCAGGTACCTGGCGTGGTCGCGGCCGACCTTGATGCCGACCACGTTGTCGATCCGGGCCAGCCGCGCGATCAGGTCATCGGACAGCGACACCCCGGCGTAGCTGGTGTCGAACAGCCAGACGCCGATGTCCGCGCTCGCGCACACCCGGGCGTACCACTCGTAGAGGCCGTCGTCGGAGGCGGGCGGATAGTACGGGTTGATCACGGCAACGAAATCCGCTCCCGCCTCCGCCGCGTGCCGGGTGAGCCCGATCGTCTCCGCGGCGGAGTGGTGGCCGGTGTGGGCGAGCACCGGGCATCTCCCGCGGGCCTGCGCCACCACGACCTCGGTCAGCCGCCGCCGCTCCGCGACCGACAGCGCCCAGAATTCGCTCATCACGCCGCCGCAGAAGATCCCGTCGACGTGCAGCTCGCCGGTGAGCCGGTCGATGTCGGCCCGCAGCGCGGCCTCGTCCAGGCCGCCGTCCGGACCGAACGGCGTGGTGGTGGCCGCCCACAGGCCCGTGACGCGCTCCCGGGCAGCCTGCTTGGCTTCCGCCCGCGCATAGTCCATGGCACTCCGTCCTGGCGCCGGTCAGCCCGCGGCCCAGGTGCAGCGGTCAGCTGGCACCATCCACTTGGTAGCGGCCGGCGGCGGCGCCCAGAATTCGACGAACGCGAAGTCCCCGGGCCGGTCGTTCTCGAACCAGTGCACCTCGCCCGGGCCCGCCAGGGCGCTCATCCCGGTCGTGAGCCGGTGGCTGCTGCTGCCGTCGTGCAGCAGGCCGGATCCGGCCAGCACGCAGAACACGTGATAGCACGCGGTGTGGTAGTGCGCGGCCGAGGTGTCCCCCGGGTGGTAGATGATCCGGTCGGCCCGGATCCGCTTCGCTCCCACCGGCACCTCGTCGGTGATCAGGTCGAGCCGGTCACGGGTGTCCCGGGTGGAGACCAGGTGCGGCAGCTCGGCCGCGGTGAGCAGCTTGCGCAGCGGCGCGGGTGGTTCCCCGGCCGGTGCCGTCTCGGCGATCAGCACCTCCAGCCGGCCGGTACCGGCCGCAAGCCGGATCCCGTCGCAGCCTGCCAGCCACAGCACGCTCTCGGGGGTAAGCGGGAAGTCCTCTCCCCCGGCCGTCGCCGTGCCGCCGCCCGCGATCACGTAGGTCAGCGCCTCGGTGCCGGCCAGCGGGAAGACCGGTCCGGCGGTGCCCGGGCCGAGCTGGTGCCAGCTCGCCTCCATCGGGACCTGCTCCCCGAACGCGGCGGGGCCCGCCCAGTCCTGCCAGGACCAGCCCGCGCCCCGGCGCAGTGGCAGCTGCCCGGGGCGGCGTATCACTGGCACGGAGGGCTCCCTTGCGGCAGGGGGGCCAGGCGGATCGAAGGTATCCCGGGCCGGCGGGATCCGTCGAGAGCCGGGCCGCTCCCGGCAGGACTGGCGCGGTCAGCCATCCCCGGTTCCGGTCAGCCGGGCCGCGTTGCCGCCGAGCACGAGTTCCTCCGCCGCGCCCAGGCCGAGTGCCCTGACCTCGGCGGCGGGGTCGTCGGTGCCCATGTCGAACGGGCGGTCCGAGCCGAGCAGGATCTGCTCGGGCCCGGCGTACCGGACCAGGTCAGCCAGCAGGCCCGGGTCATGGGTCACGGTGTCGTAGAAGAACCGCCGCAGCGACTCGTCCGGCCCGGCCCGGCACCGCGCCGCCGCCTCGGCCCGGACCGCGAACGCCCGCCGCAGCCGGCCGCGCACCACTGGCAGCGCCCCCCCGCCGTGCGCGAGCAGCACCCGCAGCCGGGGATGCCGCTCGAGCACCCCGGCCACGGCGATGTGCGCGGCGGTGACCGCGGTCTCCAGCGGGTTGCCCACCGAGTTCCACAGGTAGTAGCCGGCCAGCACGGGCAGGCCGAACCCGCGGGTGGCGGGGTGGATGAACACCACCGCGCCGGTCGCCTCCGCGGCCTCCCAGAACGGCAGGAAGAAGTCGTCGCCCAGGTACCGGCCGGTGACGCTGGCCGGGATCTCCGCCCCGCAAATTCCGGGCGCGGTGACCAGCTCGGCGAGCTGGCGGGCGGCGAGCGCCGGGTCCTGCAGGGCGACGGCGCCGACCGCGGTGAGCCGCCCCGGCCGGGCGGCCACGGCCGCGGCGAGCGCCTCGTTCTGCACCTGGCAGACCACCCGGGCCTCGTCCGGCCCGGCGTCGACCGGCACCAGGTTGATCCAGGGGGACAGCAGCAGGTGGTCCACGCCGGTGGCGGCGGCCTGCGCGAGCATCACGTCGATGTCGGTGAACTCGCCGGTGACGGAGTTGATCTCCCGGCCGCGGAAGCCGAGCCGGTACTGCCCGCCGGCCCGGGTGACCACCGGGCGCCAGTTCTCCGGCACGCCCGGAGCCGTCATCTCCTCGACGATGACGTGGCAGTGCGCGTCGACGATCAAGGGGCGGTGCCGCTGCCGCTCGCGACGGCGCCGCCCAGGTAGAGGGCGCCGATCTCGGGGTGCTCGAGCACCTCGTGGCCGGTGCCGGACAGCCGCACCCGGCCGTTCTCCAGCACCACCCCGTGCGTGGACAGCCGCAGCCCGGCCCGCGCGTTCTGCTCGACCAGCAGCATCGTCTTGCCCTGGGCGTTCATCATCCGGACCGCGTCGAACACCGACTTGAGCACCTTGGGGGCCAGGCCCATCGACGGCTCGTCCAGGATCACCAGCCTCGGGTCGAGCATCAGGCAGCGCGCGAACTCCACCAGCCGCTGCTGTCCGCCGGACAGGCTGCCGGCCTTCTTCCCCAGCCACTCGCGTGCCTGCGGGAACATCGCGAGCACCTGATCCAGCCGCTGCTCGGCCAGCTTCCGGTCGCGCAGGATGTAGCCGCCGAGCGCGATGTTCTCGCGCACCGTCATGTCCCGGAACAGGCTGTGGTTCTGCGGCACCTGCACCACGCCCAGCTCCAGGATCTGCCGCGGGCTCCGTCCGGTCAGCCGCTCGCCGTGCAGCGTGACCTGGCCGAGCCGGGGCCGCAGCAGGCCGCTGATCGTGCCCAGCAGGGTGGACTTGCCGGCCCCGTTCGGCCCCACCACGCAGGTGATGCCGCCCTCGGGCACGGTGAGCGAGACTCCCTGCAGCACGTCGCCGCCGCCGTAGCCGGCCACCACATCCCGCACCTCCAGCGCGGGGGCACCCTGGTCAGTCGTCATCGTCGTCGTCCTCCGCCGTGCCCAGGTAGGCGTCGAGCACCCGGCGGTCGGTGCGGATCATCTCCGGCGGCCCGGAGACCACGGCGTTGCCGTAGTCGAGCACCGTCACCTGGTCGCACAGGCCCATGACGAAGTCCATGTTGTGCTCCACGATCAGGAACGTGGTGCCCTGCGCGTTCAGCTGCCGGATCCGGTCGCTGATGGTGCCGATCAGGGTCGGGTTCACCCCGCCCGCGGGCTCGTCGAGCAGCATGATGGCCGGGCCGGCCATCAGCACGTAGGACAGCTCCAGCAGCTTGCGCTGGCCGTACGACAGCGTCTCGGCCAGCGCCCCGGCGTGATCAGCGATCCCGGTGAACTCCAGCAGTTCCATGGCCCGCCGCCGGGTGGCCGGGCCGCCGGCCCGGGCCAGCGGGTTGCGGAACCGGCGCGGCCCCTGCGCGTCGGTGCGCTCCGAGTGATGCGCCCCGACGATCATGTTCTCCATCACGGTCAGCCGCGAGAACACCCGGGTCAGCTGGAACGTGCGCCCGATCCCGTGCCCGAACACCTTGTCCGGTGGCAGGTTGGTGATCTTCCGGTCACCCAGCCAGACGTCTCCGGTGTCCACCCGCCCGTAGCCGGTGATCATGTTGAAAAGGGTGGTCTTGCCGGATCCGTTCGGCCCGATCAGCCCGGCGATGCTGCCCTGCTCCACCTCGATCGAGCAGTCGTTCAGCGCCTGCACCCCGCCGAACGCCTTGCAGACGCCCTCGGCCCGCAGCAGCGCGGTCACCGGGTGCTCCTGCCGCTCGGCGCGCCGGCCTCGGCTGACCCGGGCAGGGCCGTCCCGGCACTGCCCGCCGTCGGCGGCGCCGCCGCGGGCTGGCCGGCCCGCCGCCGTTCCCGGCGGGCGCGCCTGGCCGTCGCCTTCTCCCCCGCGATCGGTATCACGCCGCGGGACAGGAACAAGATCACCAGCAGGAACAGCGTCCCCCAGACCAGCTCGCTGGCGTAGCTGTTGCTGACCTGCAGCGTCAGGTACTGCTCCACGGGCTCCAGGAGCAGCGCCCCCAGGATCGGTCCCCACAGCGTGCCGAACCCGCCGAAGAACGCCATCAGCGCGACCGACAGGTCGAATATCGGGTCGAACCCGTACTGCGGGAGCACCTGGCCGATGAAGAACAGCCAGACCGCCCCCACCAGCCCGGTTACCACCCCGGAGATGACGAACGCGGCCAGTTTCACCCGCATCGCCCGCACCCCCAGGCCGCGGGCGCGGTCCTCGTCATCCCGGATGGCCCGCAGCTGGAGCCCGAACCGGGAGCCCCGGATCAGCCACGACAGCAGCGCCACGCCCGCCGCCAGCACCAGGCCCATGTAGTAGAAGGGGATGTTGAAGGTCTCCGGGGCCCAGGTCAGGAACGGCGCGGAGATCCCCACCGACCCGCCGGTGATCTTCAGGTTGAACGCCATCAGCTGGAAGATGAAGAAGACCGCGATGGTGACCACGACGAACGTGTGCCGCCGTACCCGGAGCGCGATGAGCCCGAACGGAACGGCCACCACGCCGGCCGCCAGCGCGGCCAGCGGCAGCAGCGCGAATTCCATGTTCCCGGTGATGTGCCACTTCTCCGCCGCGATCCCCACCGTGTAGGCGCCGGTGCCGAAGAACACCGCGTGGCCCAGCGAGATGTACCCGCTGAACCCGGAGAACAGGTTCCAGGCCACGGCCGCGGCCACGAACAGCATCGTGTCCACGGCGATCTGGGTCACCACCTGGTTGGTGACGACCTGCGGGAAGATGACTGCTATCAGCAGCAGCACCGCGGCGACCGCCCAGCCGCGGGAGTTCGGAGTCGCGAGCATGCTGCCTGCCCGCCAGCGGCCGGCCGTTAGCTGCCCGCCGGGGTCGCCGCTCATTGCGCCCTCGCCTCCCGGTGCCCGAGCAGACCTTGCGGCCGCAACGTGAGCACGAGCACGAGCGCCGCGTAGAACACCACCACCGACCAGGTGGGAGACCAGATGTCAACGATCGCCTCGGTGACCGACATGAACACCGCCGCCGCCAGTGCGCCGCCGATGCTGCCCATGCCGCCGAGGATGATGATGGCCAGCAGCCGCGAGATCAGGTCATAGCCGCTGTTGGCGTTGAACGCGTTGGTAGCGCCGAACACCATGCCGCCGACCGCTGTCACCGCCACGCCGATCCCGAACGCGAGCGCCGCGACGCGGTTGATGTCGATCCCGATCAGCCGGGCCGCCGTCTGGTCCTGCATGGTGGCGCGCAGGCTGCGCCCGAACGTGGTGCGGTAGAGCATCAGGTAGAGCACCGCCACCAGGACCACGGCCATCCCGAACCCGTACAGGTAGATGTAGGGCAGGTAGAACCCGAGCACGTGCAGGCTGCTGTTCACGTACGGGGCGCTGAGCTGCACGTAATCGGGCCCGAACCCGAGGTACAGGATCCCCTCGATGATGATCATCACGGCGTAGCTCGCCAGCAGCGACATCGAGGTCCGCTCCCGGCCCCGCAGCCGCCGCATGAACAGGACCTGGATCCCCACCCCGAGCACGAACATGACCGGGATGGTGACCAGCAGGCCCAGGAACAGGTCAAGGTGCAAGTGCACGGAGAGCACGTAGCTGAGATAGGCGGCCAGCACCACCAGGATTCCCTGGGCGATGTTGATGATGTCGAGCACGCCGAAGATCAGCGTGAGCCCGACGGCCATCAGCGCGTAGACGCCGCCGTAGAGGATCCCGTCGATGATCGCCCGGTAGAGTTCGCGTCCCATCTCAGCTCCGTGCCGCTCCGTCCACTTGTCATCGTGCTACAAGCAGGTCACCCAGCCCAGTTGGGCTTGGGGTACACGACCTTGCCGGATCCCGGCGCGCCCGCCGGGAGCACCTGGGTGTAGTTCCCGTTCTGCCACTGGAAAACGAAGAGCACCGGCTTGGTGTTCTCGCCGAGCGAGTTGAACTGCACCGGGCCCTGGACGCTTTGCAGGGTCACCCCGCTGTGCAGGTACTGGATGATCTTCGCCTGGTCGGTGCCCTTCGTGGCCTCGATCGCCTGCTTCGCCACCTGGCCCACGCTGTAGCCCTCGGCCACGTCGGAGTTGATATCCGACGGCGAGCCGCCGTACTTGGCCACGTACTCCTGCACCATCTGCTTGCTCTGCGGGTTGTCGTAGCCGCCGTACCAGCCGTTGGAGGTCATGATCCCGGTGGCGTTCGCCTTGCCGACCGCCTTGAGGAAGGCGGCGCCCTGGTCCGGGCCGGCGGTGGCGGCAAAGATCTTCGGGTTGTAGTGCTGCTGCTGGAACGCCTTCATGAAGGCGGCCACGGTCGGCACGTCCACCGAGCCGAGGAACACAGCCTGCGCGTTGGTGGCTGCCACCTGGTCGGCGACGGACTTGGCGTTGGGCAGCTCCTCCGGCAGGACCTTGTTGTAGACGGTCTTGACGCCGACCGCCTTCAGCTGCTGCTGCGCGCGCTGCTCCGGCGGGATCGTGAACGGGTTGTTGACGATCGGGAAGGCGGCGGTCTTCGGCCGCTGCGCGGCCGGCATCGCCTTGATCCAGGTGGTCAGCGGGTCGTACTGGTCCACGATCGGGTAGCTGACGTCGAACACATTATGCCGGGCCTTGTTCGACGGGGTGTCGAACACGGCCGGCGCTCCGCCGGCGCCCTCGATCATGGCGAAGCCGTAACGGGCCGCGACCGTCGCGGTCGGCCCGGTGATCAGGGACGAGAACGGGCCGAACAGCATGTCGACGTGGTCGGAGTTGATGAGCTGCTGGACGTTGGTGCTGCCCTGGGTCGGGTCGCTCTTGTCGTCCAGGAACTTGAACTGCACCTTGCGCCCGAGGATGCCGCCCGCCTTGTTGACGTCGCTGGCCCACAGCAGGTAGCCGCGCTTGAAAGCCTGGCCGTCGGCCGAGAAGTCGCCCGTGAAGGACAGGGACGCGCCGATGGTGATCGGCTTGGAGTTGCTCGGGCTCGAACTGCTGCTGTTACTGCCGCCGCCTCCCGAGCTGCAGGCGGCGAGAATTGTGATGGCTGCCGCCCCGGCAACAGTCATCGGCAAGAACCGGGTTGGGTGACGTCTCATAGCCCGGCTCCTCCTTCCTGTGACATCAATTGGGGAGAAAACAGAGCCGCGCCGTGCCCGCCCGGATGCGCTCCCGCGGGGGCAGGAAATCCGCGGGGTGGGACGGGTAGCCGGTTCGGCTCACGGTACTGCATTTGTTCCGTTGCTGTCGGTCGGGTCGAGTCCGTCTGAGATGTCCGCGCCCTCGCTCTCGAGCGATGCCCCTGCGGATTGCGCCTCGAGCTCGATCAGGGCAGCGAAGTCCTGGTCAGCGTAGCCATGGCCGATCAGGGAGTGGATCAGCTGGTGAACAAGAGACGCCACCGGAAGCGGCACCTCCCGCTCCCGGGCGGCGGCGAGGCCCAGATCGAAGTCCTTGCGGAGGAGCTCGGAGGTGAAGGTCGGGTGGAAGTCGAGGTTGACGAAGGCCGGGCTTTTATAACGAGTAAACGTCGAACCCATTACGCTATTGTTGAGGCAGTTGAGGAATGCCTCCCGGCTGACCCCGCTCTGCTGCGCAAGAATAGTGACCTCGGCCAGCGATTGCGTGACCACGCCGAGGAAGAGATTGTGGCAGAGCTTGACGATGCGGGCGAGCTCGCCGTCGCCGACATAGGTGGCACCGGCGCCCAGCAGGTTCAGGTACGGCTCGGCCGCCTGGAAGGTGTCGGCGGGCCCGGAGACGGCCAGCGTCAGCTTGCCGGCGCCCGCCACCCGTGGGTTGCCCATCACCGGCGCGGCCAGCAGCGCAGTGCCGCGCTCCGCGAGCTGGCCGCGGACGTGCCGGGAGGTCTCCACCGAGATCGTGGAGCAGTCCACCACGATCGACGGCGCCGCCTCGGATGACATCAGCCCGCCCGGGCCGAGCACCGCGTCGACGAGGTCCTGCGGGGTGCCCACCGTGATGAACACGATGTCCCTGGC
>DASQSC010000019.1:0-2187 GCA_035642555.1 Streptosporangiaceae bacterium
GATGATCGCGCCGCCCCAGTAGGTGCCGTTCACCGCGATGTCGACCCGGCCCCGGTAGCGGGACGGGATCAGCTCGTCGATCGCCGAGTTGATGGCGGCGTACTCACCGCCGATCCCCATCCCGGCCACGATCCTGGTCGCATAGAGGAAGGTCACCCAGCCGGGCCCGGCGCCCGCGGTCGCGGCGGTGAGCCCGCTGCCCACCAGGTAGACCCCCAGCGTCACCATGAACAGGTTGCGGCGGCCAAGCCGGTCCGACAGCCGGCCGAACACCAGCGCGCCGATGACCTCACCGATCAGGTAGACCGTGGCGATGGCGCCGACCGCTGTGGACGACATGTTGAGGGTCTCAGGCGTGCTCAGTTTCCCGGCAACGGCGCTCGCGACCGTGATCTCCAGCCCGTCCAGCACCCATGCCACGCCGAGCGCAGTCACCATCCGGGTATGGAACGGCGACCAGGGCAGGCGGTCGACCCGGGCCGGGACCAGGCTCCGGATGACGCCGTCAGGGGCCACCGCAGCAGGCTGCGCCGACATGTAGCCCCTCCATCACTTTCCGTGACCACGCCCCGCCCGCGGATCCCGTCCTCACCTGGCGGGAGCAGTCCGCGCCGGGATGCGGCAATCAGCCCGAGTTGCCCAGGGCCAGAAACCCCTGGTCAGCGGTACCGTATCGCGCCGAGAGCCCGCGCGGGCCGGGGTCGCCACACCGCGCCCCTCTCCCCCGGTGCTCGGCCGGCCTGGCCGCCACCAGCCCGCAGCAGCCCGCCCGGGCGGACCGGAGTCCAGTCGCCCGCTCCCTCGGGCTTGCCGCCACTCTTCGCATATAGTTAGCTCTGTGAAAGATTCTTTCGCGGACCTGGACGCCGCCGGGCCCGGTACCGCCGGGGCCGGGACCTGGTCCGGGCACCGCGATGCGGCCGGGCTGCTGGCCGCGATCAGCGCTGTCCGCCGGACGACCCGCCGGGCGGTCCGGCAGTCCTGGCCGGGCGAGCCGCTGCCGACCTCGCAGAGCGAGCTGCTCCGCCTGGTGGCCGAGCATCCTGGCATCACGGTGGCGGCCGCCGCCCGCGAGCTCCGGCTGGCACCGAACACGGTGAGCACGCTGGTGGGCAGCCTGACCGAGCGCGGCCTGCTCAGCCGCCAGCGGGCGCGGCCAGATGGCCGCACAGTCAGCCTCGATCTCACGCCGGCGGCTGTGAAGCGGCTGGCGGACCGCCGTGATCTGCGGGCCGAACTGGCCCAGCGGGTCCTGGTCCAGCTTCCCGAGGCTGACCAGCAAGCCCTGGCCAGCGCGGTGCCGGCGCTGCTGCGGCTGGCGGAAGGGGTGGCGGCACTGTGACCGGCGGGCCCGTCCGTCACGACGGCGCCGTGGCCAGCGCACCGGCTGCCGCCGGCCGAACCGCTCAGCCCGGCCAGCTGCCCGCGGTGAGCTGCGACAGCCTCACCTACCGGTACGGCCAGCATCTCGCCGTGGACCACGTGGACCTGCGGATCGAGACCGGCGAGACCTTCGGCCTGCTGGGGCCGAACGGGGCCGGCAAGACCACCACGATCCGGATGCTGACCACGCTGCTCAAGCCCGCGTCCGGCTCGGTCTGCGTGTTCGGCACCGACGCCGCGCGCGAGCCCATGCGGGTACGCCGGCTCATCGGCTACGTGCCGCAGCTGCTGTCCGCTGACGCCGCCCTCACCGGGCAGGAGAACGTCGAGCTGTTCGCCCGCCTGTTCGACGTGCCCCGGCGCGACCGGCGGCAGCGCGTGACCGAGGCGCTGTCGGCCATGGGCCTGACCGAGGCGGCGGGCCGCCTGGTGAAGACGTACTCGGGCGGCATGGTGCGCCGCCTCGAGCTGGCACAGGCCCTGGTCAATACTCCCCGGCTGCTGGTGCTCGACGAGCCCACGGTGGGGCTGGACCCGGTCGCACGCGCCGATGTGTGGGAGTTCATCTCCCGGCTCCGCCGGTCCGACCGCATGACCGTGCTCATGACGACCCACTACATGGATGAGGCCGCCCTGTACTGCGACCGGATCGCGCTCATGCATCGCGGCACGATCCGGGTCACCGGCGCCCCCGCCGAGCTGGAGGCCGGACTGGGAGACGGCGCCACGCTGGATGACGTGTTCCGCCACTACACCGGCGGCAGCCTGGAAACCGAGACCGAGCCTGGAGGCATCCGTGACGTC
>DASQSC010000020.1:0-3071 GCA_035642555.1 Streptosporangiaceae bacterium
CGGCCTTCCGGGTCACCTGCTGGCCCCTGCTCACCCCGGTCAGGGTGAACTCGGGATCGAGCGCGAGCCTGAGCGTGGCCTCGGAGGCGACGATGTCCAGGCCGTAATTGCCCGGCTGGCCTGGCTGCGTCCAGGCGACCACGATGGTCGCCAGGGCGCCGGAGGCGAGCTGGAGCACGATCGTGAGGGCATCGTCGGTGTCCCCGTCCTCTCCCGCGCTGCGGGCCAGCCGGACCCGCCCGGCGGCGGTCTGCACAGCTGCTACCTCGCCCGCCACCTTCCTGGCGAGATCCATGTGGTGACTGCCGCGCTCGAGCAGGTTGCCGCCCCCCGCCCGCATGTTCACGAACCAGGGCCGGCGCTGGGTCGGCCCAATGCTCGCCCCGGCCAGCAGCCCGATCTGCTGGCCGGCGAGCAGCTCCGGCAGGTCCTCGAGCAGGTCGAGCGCGTGCCACTGGTAGCCGATCGCGCACACGGTGCCGGTGCGCTCGGCCGCCGCCACGATCGCGGCCGCGTCCTCGGGCGTGCGGGCGATCGGTTTCTCCAGGTAGATGGGCAGCCCATGGTCGAGGGCGGCGATCGCCGGCTCCCGGTGAGTGGCCGGCGGCGTGCACACGATGAGCGCCCCCAGCTCCTCCTGGTCGAGCAGGTCACGCCAGTCCTGGTAGACGCGCGCGCCGTTGCCGGCGGCCAGGGCCGTGGCGCGCTCGCGGTCGATGTCGCACACCGCCACCAGCTCGGCTTCCGGGAGCGACTCGAGCACGCGACGGTGATCCTGGGCGATCCACCCGGCCCCGACCATGCCCATCCGAATTGGTTCCACGCTGCCTCCAGGTCAGCTCCAGGGGAACGGTGAATGGCTCACCGGGTGCAGTTCTCCGGTCCGGTACCGGCCGAATCTGAACGGCGCGAGGATCTCCTGCTGCTCGCCGAGGAGCTCCTTGGCCACCAGTGCGCCGACGCCGATCATCTTGAACCCGTGGTTGGAATCGGCGATCACGTAGGCGTTCTGCCGGAAGACGTCGAAGACCGGGAAGCTGTCGGGAGTGAAGGCCCCGATGCCGCCGCTGGGGTCATGCCGGTACAGCTGCCGCTTGCCCTGGAACCGCTTGTGACAGTGCGCAAGACCTGACGTCCACATCCGGACGAAGTCGTCGGCCACCGTGTACTCGGGGCTCTCCGGGCCGTACGGGTCGATGGCGATCGCCCCGGCGGGCTTGCCGACGAGGTTGGGGGCGGCACCGCCCTGCAGCCCGTTGAAGGAGAAATCCGGCTTGTAGTAGATGCCCCACAGCTGGTCGGTGATCAGCTCACCGCTCACGTCGTCGTAGAGCGGAGTGTCCGAGTCCACGTGCGTGACCGGCGGGAACCCGCCGCGGCTGTCGGTGAACTCTCCCGGCTCGATCGCCAGCGTGCCCTCCTGCAGTGCCCAGTAGGTCCACATCGGCCGCTCCACCCCGCCGGCGCCGCCGGGGCCCGCCACCGTGACCGTCTCGGGCAGCTCCAGCCAGGCCCACGGGTCGCGGACCCAGGGGCCGGCCGCGACCACGAGCTGATCGCACCCGATCACGCCCTGATCGGTGCCGACCGCGGTCACCGCGCCTCCGGCCAGCGTCAGCCCGGTGACCCGGACGCCGGCGGCGATCCTGACCCCCTCCGCCTCGGCCTTTCCCGCGAGGCCCCGGACCGCCCGGATGTTGTTCGCGTACCCGCCCTTCTTCTCGTGCAGGACGGTGGTGATCCCGGGTGCCTGCCAGTCGTCGAACAACCCGAGCAGGTAGCGGTTGCAATCGCGTTCGCCCTCCACCAGCACGGACGGGTAGCCGATCGCCTGCTGCTCGGAGAAGATCTTCGCGACGTCCTCGGCCATCGCCGCCGGCGCGATCTGCAGGAAGCCGACCGGATGGTAGGAGAACGCTTCGGGGTCCGACTCCCACACCGACACCGAATGCGCCATCAGCTCGCGCATGGCCGGCTGGTAGTAGTTGTTGCGGACGGTCCCGCACGCGATGCCGGACGCGCCAGCGCCGGGCCCGCGCTTGTCGACCACCAGGATGTCCTCGCCCCCGCCGGTCCCGCGGGCCCGCAGCTCACGGGCCAGGTGCCAGGCCGTCGAGAGTCCGTGGACCCCCGCGCCGATGATGACGTACCGGCTGTGAGCTGGAATCATGGCACCCGCCTTTCCGGTGTATCGCCTGTGCGAGGCAACACCACGCTATCCCGGCCGCTGCCCGGTCAGATGCCAGGCAGCCGGAAGCCGTCCACCTCGATCCCCCAGTCCCGGCCCGCCGACCGGAGCGCGTCGAACAGGTACTGCCCGGAGGACCGCTCGCAGTGCAGCAGGTAGGAGCGCGCGCCCGCAGCATCGTCCCGGATCATGTCGGTCGCCAGGGCCGCGACGGAGGTGCGCAGCGCCGCGCCGTCCGGGGTGACCGTGTCCGACAGGTCGATGCCACACACCGCGGACAGCACATCGGGCACTCGCGAGCCGGTCAGCCGCAGCAGCGCCCGGCCATGGGTCAGGTCCACCACGCTCACCAGCTCGCCGGGGGCCTGGCCGGCCACGTCCTCGAGCCTGGCAGCGACCTCCGCCGCCTGGCCGGGCGGGGCGAGCAGCAGCCATTCTCCCGGCCCGGCACCCGCCACGAGGGTGCCAGCCTGGTCCCTGGCGGCTCGCCCGAACGGAACCCCCAGCAGGTCCGCGACCTTCCCGGCGGCCGGCGCCCGGAGCTGGACCTTGGCCAGCGGGGTGCAGTCGGTGAGCGTCAGCTCCCCTTGCGCCCGGCTCCCGCTCACCTCCCAGCCCGCCGTCACGATCACCGGCGGCCCCGGGCGCACCGGGCTGCGCGCAACGATAGTGACCTCAGTGCTGGCTCGGGGGGCCACAGCATCCTCCCGGGGGCGCGCCCCCGGACCCCATGGCCCCACATCCCCCCGCTCAGGCACGCTGCCGCGCTCCCTCCGGATCGACGTGCGCGTGCTGCTCCATGACCCGGGCGCTGATCAGCCGCCCGCTCGGGAGCCGCACGGTCACCTCGCTGCCGGGGCTGGCCAGCCGCGCCTCGACCTGC
>DASQSC010000021.1:0-3035 GCA_035642555.1 Streptosporangiaceae bacterium
GCCGGCGTGCGTTCAGAACTGTAGCCGATCTCGGCCGGCGAGCAAACTCGGCCCCGCGCCGCCGCCCGGTCCCGATCACGCCGGCCGGGGCCGGGGGCTGGCGCTGAGGTCCGGCATCTGCCCGGACGGCGACCGTTCGGGATGAGGATCCGCCGGACGGGCGGAATCAGTCCGCGGAACGGGTCTCGCCCACGGTAATGACGCGCGGAGGCGCTCGGCCCGCGGCGGGTCGGGCAGGGGAGCCGGGAACGGGGTCGGCGCCTGCGGCCGCGCGGGCGGTGGCAGGCTGTCAGGCATGCGCACAGTGGTCGTCAACGGCGACGGCCTCACCCTGGCGGACGTCGTGGACGTCGCCCGCGGTGAGGCGCGCGCCGAGCTTGCCGCAACGGTCCCCGCCGCCATGGAACCCAGCCGCGCCGCGGTCACGGCCGCGATCGCCGGGGACGCGCCGGTCTACGGGGTCAACACCGGGTTCGGGGCGCTCGCGGACACCCGGGTGGGGGAGAAGGACCTGGTCCGGCTGCAGGCGGCGATCATCAGGTCGCACGCGGCCGGTACCGGCGAGCCGCTCGGCGACGAGGTGGTGCGGGCGCTGCTGCTGCTGCGGGCGCGCACCCTGGCGGCCGGGTACTCGGGCGTGCGGCCGGTGCTGCCGCAGCGGCTGCTGGAACTGCTCGGCCTGGGCCTGCTCCCGGTCGTACCAGGCAAGGGCTCGGTGGGGGCGTCCGGGGACCTGGCGCAGCTTGCCCACCTGGCCCAGCCGCTGATCGGGGAGGGACGGCTGCGCGGCCCCGGTGACCCGCCGCGGGGCAGGCCCGCCGCCGAGGTGCTCGCCGCGCACGGGCTGAGGCCGCTGGACCTCGCGCCCAAGGAAGGGCTGTCACTGGTCAACGGCACCGAGCCGATGCAGGCGCTGCTTGCCTTCTCGGTGCACGACGCGCAGATGCTGGTGCAGGCCGCCGACGTGGCGTGCGGGCTGTCGGTGGAGGCGCTGCTGGGCACCGACCGGCCTTATGACGAGCGGGTGCAATCGCTGCGCCCGCACCCGGGGCAGCTTGCCAGTGCGGCCAACCTGCGGGCGCTGCTGGCCGGGTCGCCGCTGCTGGCCAGCCACCGGCACAGCCGGCACGCCGTGCAGGACGCCTACTGCCTGCGGTGCGCGCCGCAGGTGCACGGGGCGGTCCGTGACGTGCTGGCGTTCGCCCGGCAGGTGATCGACATCGAGCTGGGCTCGGTGGTGGACAACCCGGTGGTGATCGACGGCGAGGTGATGACCACCGGGAACTTCCACGGCGAGCCGCTCGCGTTCGCCGCCGACATGCTGGCGATGGGACTGGCCGAGGTGGCAAGCATCAGCGAGCGCCGGGTGGACCGGATGCTGGACCCCGCGTTCTCGCGCGGGCTGCCGCCGTTCCTGGCGCCGGCGGCCGGCACGAACTCGGGGTTCATGCTGGCCCAGTACACGGCCGCCTCGCTGGTCAGCGAGAACAAGGTGCTCGCCCACCCGGCCAGCGTGGACACCATCCCGACCTCCGGGAAGCAGGAGGACCACGTGTCGATGGGCTGGACGGCGGTGCGGAAGCTGCGGGACGTGGTCGCGAACGTGCGCACCTGCCTGGCGGTCGAGCTGTGCTGCGCGGCCCAGGGGATCGACCTGCGGGCGGAGATCGCCGCTCCCAGCGAGCCGCTGCGGGCGGTGCAGGCCGGGCTGCGGGCCGCGGTTCCGATGATGGAGATCGACCGGGACGTCTCGGAACAGATCGCCACCGTGGACGGCCTGCTCCCGTCCCTGGTGGCGATCGCAACCGACCGGTGCGGCGGGCTCCGCTAAGGCGCCGCCGCCGGGCGAGCCGGTGCGGCCGGGGCCGGGGCTCCGGTAGGGCGAGCCGGGCCAGCCGGGGCGCCGGGGCAGCCGGGGCGGGCCCGGGGCGGCCGGAGGGGCCGCGGGGTGACAACCGGCTCGCGGCAGGCTGGACGCTGGTGACGTCGGTGAGGACCGGGACTGGGCGGCCGTACCAGGTGGCTGGGCTGGGCGGCCGGTCAGGATCCGGTCAGGCCCACCGAAGCAGCGCGTTCAGCTCGCCTTCGATGTCAATGAAATCGGTTTCGTGACCGTCCGGGGTCACCTCGAAGGTCCGCAGCAGGAACTGCGACACCGCCGGCAGCGAGGCCTCGAAGTGCGCGTGCCCGAACGGGGATGACAGCGCGATGTTGAGCACCCGCCGGTCCCGCCCCGCCCCGGGCCACACCCGGACGTCCCCCTCACCGGCGTGCCGGTGCAGGCCGTCCGCCAGCAGTTCCCGCGCAAAGATCCACTCCACCGGCTCGTCCATCCCGACGTGAAAGGCCATCCGGATGGCGAAGGGGTCATCCCCCCGGTAGCTCAGGCTGGCGGTCAGCGGGACACCGCCATGCTCGGGGACCATGAGCGTGAGGCCGAGGTCGGCAGCGACCGTATCGCTACTGTTCATTATCTAGCTAAACCTTTGTCTCGTCCTGTCCCGGAACGCCGGGCTTCGTGGGTCCAGCACTGCCGTGGGGGCTGTGACGTGTACGGGCACTGATCCGCCTCCTGGAAGATTCCGCGAATACGCCGGCTCGTAACGTCGGTCACTGCTCAACAAATCGCCTTGCGATGGGGCAAAGGCTGCCCGGCTCGCAGTGCGTTCGCGGGCCGTAACCGGACCTGTTGCCAGGTACAACTCGCTGTAATCTCGATCTCACTACGTCTCCACAGAAATTTGTCGCCAGGGGCCGGCCCTGCCAGGATTTATGTTCAGATGGCGAACAGTCACGCTTTGTCCGCCCGGGGCAGCATACCGTCCGTGACCAGCCAGCGCACTACCGACACGAGATGAGTTTCCGCTGGCCAGGGAAGAATCCGGACATACTCAACTCATATGGATCTATCCCTATCTTCAGGCGGATTACCGGGCCGGACAGACTCACCCATAACCGGGCGTCACAGACCCTTAACTCAGTGTAAGAAAGGCGGTCAAGGATTGCGAATGTGCGTATCGCAGATTCGTGTCTTC
>DASQSC010000022.1:0-10516 GCA_035642555.1 Streptosporangiaceae bacterium
GTGCGCGGCACCGGGATCACCGTGAACTGCGTGGTTCCCTCGATCATCGACACGCCAGCCAACCGGGCCGCGATGCCCGGCGCGGACCACGAATCCTGGCCCAAGGTCGCCGACGTGGCCCGGGCCTACCTGTTCCTCGCCGCCCCCGAGGCGCACCTGACCTCCGGCGCCGCCATCCCGGTGTAGGGCGTGTCTGGTAGGTCCTGGCCGTGACCGATAACGCCACGCGGCACAACCAGGCGGTATACGACGAGATCGCCGCGGTGTACGCACGGCGGCAGGCCGGCCGGGAGCCGTGGTTCGCCGATCTGAGGAGCGCGCTCACCGCCCGCCTGCCGCCCGGGGCAGACCTGGCGGACCTGGGGTGCGGCCCGGCCGGGGACGGCAGGCGGTTCGCGGCGGCCGGGTACCGGGTCGCCGGGGCCGACCGGTCGGCGGGGATGCTGGCGGTCGCCGCCCGGTCGCTGCCTGGCCGCGTCGTGCAGGCTGACCTGCGACGCCTTCCCTTCGGGGGCGCCAGCTTAGACGGGATCTGGTGCTGCGCATCGCTGCTGCACGTGCCCCACCACGACACCGCGGTCGCGCTGGGCGAGATGCGCCGGGTGCTGCGGCGCCCCGGGCACCTGGCGCTGATCACGGCGATGGGAGAGGGCGCGAGGCTGGAGCCGGTTCCCTACGCGCCGGGTGAGCAACGGTGGTTCTTCTACCGGCAGGCCGCCGAGCTGCAAGGGCAACTGCATGCGGCCGGGTTGCGGGTGCTGTCCATGACCGAGGAGCCCACGACCCGCCACTGGCTCAAGGTGCTGGCCAGCGCCGCCTGAGACGCCGTCAGCTCCCGGCCGGCGGCGCTGCCGACAACTGCCAGCCGTTGAGGCGGGCCTGCTCGACCCATTGCGGCGGGCTGTACCGGCTCAACTGGATCAGGTACTGGGTGCGGCCGTTCCTTCCCCGGAAGTCGAGCACCTGATGCGGGGTGCCGGGACCGTCGCCGATGACCCGCACCCACGGCGCAGCCGGAAGGGCAGCACCCGGAACGGCGGCGACCGTTCCAGCCACGGCCGCCCAGACCGCTCAGGCCTGCCACGAACGAATTCAGCGACGGTGACGACTGCACCTTCTCCGGAACGCCAGGCCCGGATGTCCCCAGGCGGCGTTTCCATTCATGCCGGAACAAGCCGGCGGCAGGGCGGGACTCGCCGACCGCCCTGAGGATCTGACCCAGTGATTACAGGGCCAGTGATTACAGGGCCAGTTCGTAGATCTGGCCGATCAGGTCGGCGCCGTAGCTGTGGTGGGGTTCCTCTTCCGCCAGGGTGAAGCCGCGGGAGAGGTAGACGTGCCGGGCGGCGGCCAGCGGGTGGTTCGTCCAGAGCCTCATCCGCTGGTAGCCGGCCCGCCGGGCGAACGCGAGGCACTCGTCGACCAGCCGGGCGCCAAGCCCCTGGCCGCGAGCCGACGGGTGCAGCAGCAGGATCCGCAGCTGGGCGGTCGCCTCGTCCGCGGTCACGCAGAACACGCAGCCCACCCGCTGCCCGTCCTGCTCGGCGATCCAGGCGGCCTCCCGGGCCGGGTCGTGCTCGCCCGCGTAGTCCGCGACGATCCGGGCGACCAGCGCCTCGAACGAGGTGTCCCAGCCGTACTCGGCGGCATAGACCTCGCCGTGCGCCATCACCACCCAGCCCAGGTCGCCTGGCTGGCCGAGCGCCCGGATCCGGGCCCGCCCGCTGGTGGAGCGGTTGCCGCTAGCTGTGATCCCGCCGTCGGCCCGGACCTGCCGATCGGTCATCTCGTCCTCCGGAGAGTCTAGTGAAACAGTCGTTTCAGTGGCAGAGTACCGCTGTGACCGAAACCGCGCGAGCCAGTTCCCCGCGCCGGGACGAGCTGCTGGAACGGGCTTACCAGTACGTGCTCGAGCATGGCCTGGCGGACATGTCGCTGCGCCCGCTGGCGGCGGCGATCGGCTCCAGCCCGCGGGTACTGCTGTTCCTGTTCGGGTCGAAGGACGGGCTGGTGCGGGCGATCCTGGCGCGGGCCCGGGCCGACGAGCTGGCCTTCCTGGCCAGTGCCGGTCAGCCGCCCGCTGACCTGCCCGGCCTGGTGCAGGCCACCTGGCGGTGGCTGGCCGGCGAGCCGCACCGGCGGCTGCTCACCCTCTGGGTGGAGGCCTACGGGCGGTCCCTGGCCGACCCGGCCGGGCCGTGGTCGGACTTCGCCCGGCAGACGGTGGCGGACTGGCTCGCCCTGCTGGCCGCGGCCCGGCCCGCAGCGGAGCAGCCGCAGGCCGGCGCCGAGGTGACCCTCGCGCTCGCCGTCCTCCGGGGCGCCCTGCTCGACCTGCTCGCCACCGGGGACACGGCCCGGGTCAGCGCCGCGATCGCCCGCTACCTGGACTGGCTGGACCGGCCGCGCCGCTAGCCCAACCGCTAGTCCGGCCGGCCCGAGAGGTCAGGCCCCAGCTCCGCCAGGACCGCCGCGGTGTGCTCGCCGAGCCGGGGCACCGGCCGCAGCGGGGCACCGAACCCGCCGTGCCGCACCGGCGGCAGCAGCGCCGGCACCTGCCGCTCCCCCGCCGCGACCGCCTGCCACCGGCCAGCGAGCTGCGGATGGGCCAGTACCTCCGGCACCTGTTTCACCGACGCGTAGGCCACCTGCGCCTGCTCGAGCCGCCGCAGCAGCTCGGACGCTGGCAGCGCCGCCACCGCGGCGGCCAATTGCGCCTCCACCTCGTCCCGGCGGGCGACGCGGCGCTCGTTCCCGGCGAACCGCTCGTCGCCGGCCAGCGCGGCCAGGCCGAGCACGTCCCGGCACAGCCGGACCCACTCGGCCTCGTTCTGGACCGCGATCAGGATCTCCTGGCCGTCGGCGGTCCGGTAGGCGCCGTAGGGGACGATGCTGGCGTGCCGGGCGCCGGTGCGCCGCGGCGGCGTGCCGGTGAGCGAGGCGGCCAGCAGCGGGTGGGACATCCACTCGGCCAGCGCGTGCAGCAGCGAGACGCGCAGCGCCTCGCCCCGGCCGGTCCGCTCCCGCTGCAGCAGCGCCGCCAGGATGCCGCTGTAGGCGTACATGCCGCCGGCGATGTCGGCGATGCTGATCCCGGCCTTGGCGGGCTCAGCCGGCGACCCGGTGACCGCCAGCACCCCGGCCTCGGCCTGGACCAGCAGGTCATACGCCTTGCGGCCGGCGTAAGGGCCGTCGTCGCCGTAGCCGCTGAGCTGGCAGGCGACCAGCCGGGGGTGCCGGTCCGCCAGCGCGTCCGCGCCGAGTCCCAGCCGCCCGATCGTGGCCGGAGCGAGGTTGCAGGCGAACACGTCGGCGCGGGCGATGAGCGCGTCCAGCGCGGCCCGGTCCCGGTCGCGCTTGAGGTCCAGGACCACCGACTCCTTGCCCCGGTTCAGCCACACGAACCAGCTCGACATCCCGTCCCCGGCGGCGGTGTCGTAGTCGCGGGCGAAGTCACCCCGGCCGGGCCGCTCGACCTTGATCACCCTCGCCCCGAGGTCGGCCAGCTGCCGGGTGGCGAACGGCACGGCGACCGCCTGTTCCAGCGCCACCACCAGCATCCCCGCCAGCGGTGCCGCCGGGCCCGGGGGCAGCCCGCCCGTTCCGCTGCTGGCGTTCCGGTCGCCGGTCATGCGGTCACCGGGCTGGCCGCCGCCAGCGCGGACGGGTCGAACCGCGCGCCGGCGGCCAGCCCGTCGACCGCCGCCAGCAGCCGGTCCGCGGCCGGCTCGCCGATCAGGCCGGCGGCCTTCTCGGTCAGTTCCTGGCGGCCGGCCGGCCAGCCGGGGCTGCCCCGGAACGCCTCGGTGCGCAGCTCGACCGGCTCGCCGCCGTCGAACGTCAGCGTCACCTCCGCGCCCCAGCGCTGCGGATAGGCCGCATCGAGTGCCGGGCTGGTGTGAACCCGGGTGATCTCCAGCCACGGCCGCAGCTCGGCCGCGAGCTCGCCGGCGCGGGCGAAGTCGGTCACCGACGACGAGCCGCGCGCCAGCGCCAGCGCGGCCCCGAACGGCATCGAGAACTGCGCGTCCACCGTGCTTGTGACCTGCCGCTTGCGCGCCAGCGGCTCGCCGACCAGGCTCATCCCCCCGGTCAGCACGCCGCAGTCGATGCCGGTCAGCCCCTCGGTCCGGCCGCCCTCACTGCGGTAGGCGGCGAGCAGGTCCATCACCCCGTGCATGTACCGGCAGCAGGGATGGAACTTCACGCTGGTCTCATGCACCGCCGGGAGTCCGGCGGCATGCCCGGTCACCGCGTCGGCCCGGGCCGACGGCCGCGCGCCGCCGTAGATGTGCATGAGCCCGTACCGGTCCCCGACCGCATCCGCCGGCCCGGTGAAACCGCCCGCCGCCAGGTCCGCGGCCAGGATCCCGCCCGCCGCCGCCGACCCCGAGTGGAAGCGCTTGGTCCACGCGCCCTCGCTCAGGTAGGCCATGCTGCCCGCGGCCATGCTCAGCGCGATTCCGAACGATTGTGCTACCCCGCCGGGGTCCAGCCCGCGCAGCCGGGCGACGGCGGCAGCGGCCCCGAACACCCCGCACACCGCGGTGGGGTGCAGCCCCTGGCCGTACAGCTCGGCCGGGCCGAGGAGCTCGCCCAGGCTGGCCATGACCTGATACCCGGCCACGGCGCTGTCCAGCACCGCGGCGGCCGGCGCGGGCCGGGCCGAGCTGGCAGCAAGCAGGGCGGTCCAGATCACGGTGCCGGGGTGGGAGCTTGACGGCTCGTGGGTGTCGTCGAGCTCCAGGCTGTGCGCGCTGATGCCGTTCAGCAGCGCGGCGTCGCGGACCGGGGCGAAGTGGCGGGTCCCGAGCACGGCGGCCGTCCCTGCCGGGCCGGCCGCCCCGGCCGCTCCGGCCTCCCCGTTCCCGCCCGGCAGCAGCGCGGACCGCGCCACCCGGGCGGAGTCAGCGGCGGCCCCGGCCGCTGCCACCGCCAGGTAGTCGGCCAGCAGCAGCCGGGCGCGGTCGCGGTCGGCCGGCCCCGGCCGGGCGGTCGCTGCCAGCTCGGCCAGAGCGGACGTCACCGGGGGCGGCGGCACGGGCACGTTCCTATCATCTCGCGCAAGATGTACCCATGGCAGCACCCGAGCTTTCCGACCTCGACCCGGCCGAGCGCGACATCGTGACGGTGGTACGCGACTGGGTGGACCAGGAGGTGCGCCCGGTGGCGCGCGACCTCGAGCACGCCAACGCCTACCCGGCGGAGCTGATCGCCGCCATGAAGGGACTCGGCGTCTACGGGCTGGCGATCCCCCAGGCCTACGGCGGTTCCGCGGTCTCCACCGCCTGCTTCGCGCTGGTCACCGAGGAGCTGGCACGCGGCTGGATGAGCCTGGCGGGCGCGATGGGAGGGCACAGCGTGATCGCCCGCCTGATCGCCCGGTTCGGCACCCAGGAGCAGCGGGACAGCTGGCTGCCGCGGCTGGCCACCGGCGAGGTGCGGGCGACGATGGCCCTGACCGAGCCCGGCGGCGGCTCCGACCTGCAGGCCATCCGCACCAGGGCCACCCGGGACGGTGCGGGCTACCGGCTCGACGGCACCAAGACCTGGATCACGAACGCCCGGACGGCCGGGGTCACCGCGGTGCTGTGCAAGACCGGCCCGGACACGGTGCCGCCCAGCCGGGCCATCAGCATCCTGCTGGCCGAGCCCGGGCCGGGCTTCACGGTGTCCCGCGACCTGCCCAAGCTCGGCTACAAGGGCGTGGAAAGCTGCGAGCTCAGCTTCGACGGCTACCGCTGCCCCGCCGGGGCGCTGCTGGGCGGCACCGAGGGCGAGGGGTTCCGGCAGATGATGGACGGGCTGGAGCTCGGCCGGGTCCAGGTCGCCGCCCGGGCGGTCGGCGTGGCCCGGGCCGCGCTGGAGGACTCGCTGCGGTACGCGCAGCAGCGGGAGGCGTTCGGCCAGCCGATCTGGCGGCACCAGGCGGTCGGGCACCGGCTCGCCGACATGGCGACCCAGGTGGCGGCGGCACGGCTGCTCACCACCCGCGCCGCCGCCGCGCTCGACGCCGGCCGCCGCAGCGACCTGGAAGCCGGGATGGCCAAGCTGTTCGCGTCCGAGGCGTGCCTGGCGGTCACCGCGGACGCGGTGAAGGTGCACGGTGGCTACGGCTACTCCGCCGAGTTCGACATCGAGCGCTACTACCGGGACGCGCCGCTGATGGTGGTCGGCGAGGGAACCAACGACATCCAGCGCAACGTCATCATCCGCCAGCTCATCGACCGCTACCCGGCCTAGATCCAGCCCGGGGCCGGTGACAGCGTGCTTGAAACTGCTGACACTCTGGATAAATTAAGGGTGAGCGGGTACGTCAGGGTGACCCATGAACGTTGCCGAACGCGCCGTCCGCGCTGTTGACCGGGCCCAGCAGCGCCATCCCTGGCTGGGCTACCCGGTCGCGGTGGGGAAGAAGTTCGGTGATGACCAGGCCGGGAACCTCGCCGCGCTGGTCGCCTACTTCGCGTTCGCCTCGCTCTTCCCGCTGCTGCTGGTCCTGGTGACCGTGCTCGACATCGTGCTGCGGGGCGATCCCGCGCTGCTGGCGAAGGTCCGCAGCTCGGCCTTCGCGCAGTTCCCGGTGATCGGGCCGGAGTACCTGAGCAAGATCAACGCGATGCACGCGACCGGGCCGGCGCTGGCGATCGGGCTGGTGCTGACGTTCCTCGGGTCGCGCGGGGTGGCCAACGCGATGCAGAACGCCCTCAACTCCGTGTGGGGGGTGCCGCTGGAACGGCGGCCCGGGTTCCCGTGGAACCTGCTGCGCAGCATCGGGCAGGTCCTCGTGATCGGGCTGGGCCTGATCATCACCACGACGCTGTCCGGGATCGCCTCCGGCGCCAGCCTGCTGCCGGGCCCGGCCAGCACGGCCGCCGCGATCGTGGTCTCCTACGGGCTCAACATCGGGGTGTTCTGGGCCGCGTTCCGGTTCGGGACCGCGAGCGAGATCACCGGCCGCGAGCTGTTCCCCAGCGCCCTGCTCGCCGCCGCCACCTGGCAGCTGCTGCTGCTGCTCGGCGGGTTCATCGTCGGGCACCAGCTCGCCCACAGCCAGTCCCTGTACGGCGTGTTCGGCATCGTACTCGGCCTGCTGGCCTGGCTGTACCTGCAGGCGCAGTTCACCCTGTACGCGGTGGAGGCCAGCGTGGTGCGGCGCCGCGGCCTGTGGCCGCGCAGCCTGGCCCCGCCCCCGCTCACCGCGCAGGACCGCCGCGCGCTCGCCATGTACGCGCGGGCCCAGCAGCGCCGCCCGGAAGTAAAGGTCGGCGTCCGCAACGCCGAGCCCGGCCGCCCCGGCGACAGCGGCGCGGAACCGGGCGAGCGCGAGCACGCCGGCCAGTCAGCGAGCCGGCCCGGCACACGCCGCCGCGACGCCAGCTAAGACGCCGCCGGCTCATGCCTGCCCGCCGGCCGGCGGCTCCCGCTTCGCCCGTTACCGATGAATCTGGCCGGCTGAGCTCGTCGAGACTGGCGACCACAGGACCGCACGGAAGGCGTGATCCGGGATGAACGAGGCGCCAAGCATCGATCGGCAAGCCGCTGTGACCACTGAATACCTGGCACTCGCCGGACTGCTGGCAGGACTGCCGGAGGCGGGCTGGGACACCCCGTCGCTGTGCGCCGGCTGGCGGGTCCGCGAGGTCGTCGCTCACATGACCATGCCGGTGCGCTACACCACGGACCAGTTCATGGCCGAGCTGCAAGCGTCCGAGGGCGACTTCACCCGCCTGTCCAACCGGATAGCCAGCCGCGACGCGGCGCTGCCGGCCGCGACCCTGGTAGGCAACCTGCGTGACGAAACGATGCTGCACTGGATTCCGCCTGGCGGCGGGCTCACGGGCGCGCTCAACCACGTCGTGATCCACGGCCTGGACATCACCGTGCCGCTGGGGGACGCGCGCCGCCCGCCCGCTGGCACGCTCCGGGCCGTGCTGGATGACCTCACCCGCGGCGGCATCCATGCCAATTTCGGCTCTGATCTCAGCGGGCGCCAGCTGCGCGCGACCGACCTGGACTGGAGCTTCGGATCCGGCACCCCGGTCACCGGCACGGCCGCGGACCTGGCGCTGTTCCTGTGCGGCCGCAAGCTCCCGGCCGGCCGGATCAGCGGTCCGTGACCGCGGACGCGCGGGTGATACCGCCGCCGCCGGTCAGCCGGGCGGCGATCGCGACCGGGATCAGGGTGAGCACCAGCACCACGGTCACGACCACGTTGACCTCCGGCAGCTGCTGGCCGAGCCGGATCGCGCCGAAGATCCACAGCGGCAGCGTGTTCTGGGCGCCAGCGGTGAACGTGGTGACGATCACCTCGTCGAAGGACAGCGCGAACGCCAGCAGCGCGCCGGAGACCAGCGCCGTGGACATGGTCGGCAGCGTGACCGTGCGGAACGCGAACAGCCCGTTCGCCCCGAGGTCGGCGGCGGCCTCCTGGACGGAGCCTGACACCCGCCGCAGCCGGGCCAGCACGTTGTTGTAGACGACCACGATGCAGAACGTGGCGTGGCCGATGATGATCGTCAGCAGCGACAGGCCGATCCCGGCGAAATTGAACGCCGAGTTGAGCGCGATCCCGGTGATGATGCCGGGCAGCGACAGCGGCAGCACCAGCAGCAGCGACACCGTCTCCCGGCCGAAGAACCGGAACCGGTGCACGCCGAACGCCGCCGCCGTCCCCAGCAGCAGCGCCACCGCGGTCGCCAGCAGCCCGGCCTTGACCGAGAGCCACAACGCGGCCCGCACCTGGGGATCGTGCCACGCCACCGAGAACCACTTGGCCGACAGGCCGTGGATCGGCCAGCTCTGCACGTTGGCGGAGTTGAACGCGTAGAAGCAGATGATCGCGATCGGGACGAACAGGAACAGCAGCACGCCGACCACCCAGATCCGCAGCCCGATGCGGGCTAGCCGTCCCTCCATCACGGCCTCCCGGTCATCACAGCGACTCGAACGCGCCGAGTGCCCGCGCGCCGAGCAGGTAGACGATCATGATCACGATCGGGACGATGGCGAGCGCGGCCGCGAACGGCAGGTTCCCGGCCGTGCCCAGGTTCGAGTAGATGATGTTGCCGATGAAGTTGGAGTTCGCCCCGCCGACCAGCAGCGGGGTGATGAAGTCGCCGAGGGTGAGCGAGAACGTGAAGATCGAGCCCGCCACCACGCCCGGCAGCGCCAGCGGTAGCACCACGCTGCGCAGCGTCCGCCAGCCGCGGGCGCCGAGATCGCCGGACGCCTCCAGCAGCGAGTCCGGGATCCGCTCCAGCGCGCCGTAGATCGGGACGATCATGAACGGCAGCCAGATGTAGGAGAAGACCAGCCACATCGCGATGTTCGTGTAGCCGATGTTCACCGCGCCCAGCCCGATCTTCTGGAAGGCCCAGCTCAGCGTGCCGCCCTTCTGCAGGATCACGATCCAGGCGTAGACCCGCGCCAGGTAGCTGGCCCACAGCGGCAGCAGCACCGCGCTGAACAGCGCCTGCCTGCTGCGGCTGGACGCGACCCGGGCCATGAAGTACGCGAACGGCACCGCCAGCAGCGCGTCGGTGACCGTGACCACCGCCGCCATGAGCACCGTCCGGCCGATCACGGCAAGGTAGGTGCCGGTGAACAACTGCTGGAAGTTGGTGAGGCTCCAGGAGTGCACCAGCGTGTTCGTGAACGGGTTGACGGTCCAGAACGCGGTGATCAGCATGACCACCAGCGACGCCAGGTAGATGACCAGGAACCAGGCGAGCGGCGGCGTGAGCGTGAGGGTGGCCCGCAGCCACGCGCGGCGCCACAGCGCCGCGGAGACGCGGGCCCCCCTCGGGGCCGCTACGGCTGCGGCCATTACCCGGTGATCTGGTTCCAGGCCGCCACCCACTGCTGGAACGGCACGCAGTCGCTCTTGCCGTTGCCGCACTGGGCCAGCGGGGTCTTCCAGAACTTGATCGTGTTGAAGTAGGCCTCCGGCGCGTTGGCGTGGTAGGCGGCGCAGGAGCCCTTCTGCTCGGCGTTCATCAGCGGGCAGGCGAGCTTGTTGGCCGGGGTCTCGCCGAAGTACACGGCCTGCTGCGCCTGGACCTTGGGCGTGGTCGTCCACTGCATCCACTTGTAGGCGCAGTTGGGGTGCGGGGCCTTGGTGCCCAGCATCCAGGTGTCCGCCCACCCGGTGGCGCCCTGGCTGGGAATCGTGTCGGCGACCTTGGCGCCGGCCGCCTGCAGCGTGTTGGTCTGGTACGGCCAGGCCGCGCCGACCACCGTGGTCCCGCTCTGGAACAGCGAGATCTCCTGCGACGCCAGGTCCCAGTACTTCTTGATCAGCGGGTGCTGCTGCTTGAGCAGCGACACCGTCGCGTTGAACTGGGGCTGGGTCAGCTCATACGGGTCGGTGATGCCGAGGCTGGGCTTGACCTTGGACAGGTACAGCGCCGCGTCCGCGATCTGGATCGGGTTGTTCGGGACCGTGACCTGGCCCGCGAACTGCTTGTTGTAGAGCACCGACCAGGACGCCGGCGCGGACTTGAACATCTTGGTC
>DASQSC010000023.1:0-3189 GCA_035642555.1 Streptosporangiaceae bacterium
CCAGGCGTCGTCCGGGGACGGCCCGGCAGGGCGCGGAACGGTCATTCCGACAGCCTAACCAGCCGCTCCGGCCGCCGCCGGTCGCAGGGCCGAGGCTGGCATGCCGCTGCGCCCGCTCGGCATGATGGGTTGTCATGGGAGAGCTCATCCTGCTGCGCCACGGCGAGACCGAATGGAGCCGCGACCACCGGCACACCGGGCGGACCGACCTGCCGCTGACCCCCGCCGGCGAGGCGGCCGCCCGCGCGCTGGCCCCGGCGCTGGTCCGGCGGGCCGTGCGGGCGGCGTTCACCAGCCCTGCCCAGCGGGCGCTCCGGACCGCAGACCTGGCCGGGCTGCAGGCCAAGCCGGACCCGGACCTGGCGGAGTGGGATTACGGCGGCTACGAGGGGTGGACCACGGCGCAGATCCAGGCCGGGCGGCCCGGCTGGTACCTGTGGCGGGACGGCGTGATCCCGGGTGACGTGGCGCATCCCGGCGAGACGATCGCCCAGGTCGGCGCGCGGGCGGACGCCGTGCTCAGCCGGGCGCTCCCGCTGCTGGCCGGCGGCGACGTGGCGCTGGTGGCCCACGCGCACCTGCTACGGGTGCTCACCGCCCGCTGGCTGCGGCTGCGGCCGGCCGGCGGGCGGCTGTTCCGCCTCGACACCGGCACGCTGTCCACGCTGGGCACCGAGCACGGCGAGCCGGTGATCACCTCCTGGAACGTTCCCCCCGCAGCAGGCCCATGACAGCCCGGCGACGGGTCAGGGAACGAGGATGGCGCGGCCGCGGATCCGCCCGGCGTCCAGGTCCGCAACCGCCTCGGCGGCGTCGGCCAGCGGGTAGGTGCGGGTGTGGAGGGTCACCTTCCCGCCCTGCGCCAGCGCCATCAGCTCGGCAAGCTCGTTGTAGGTCCCGACGATATTGCCGATGATGTTCCGCTCGGTCGAAATGATGTCGAGGGTAGGAACGGTCATGGTGCCGCCATAGCCGATCACGAAGTACGAGCCGGCCTGGCCGGTCATCTCCCACCCGTCCTGCTCTGCGCCCTGCTCGGCCACGAAGTCGAGCACGACGCTGGCGCCGGCCCCGTCCGTGAGCTCGCGCACGGCGGCCACCTGGCTGCCGTCGGCCATCACCGTGTGCTGGGCGCCGAGCTGCTCGGCCAGCTTGAGCGCGTCCGGATTGCGGTCCACCACGATGATCGTGGTGGCGGTGAGCGCGGCCAGGCACTGGATGCCGATGTGGCCGAGCCCGCCCGCGCCGATCACCACGCAGGCGGTGCCCGGGTACAGCAGCGGCAGCGCCTTGCGGACCGCGTGATAGGCGGTGATGCCCGCGTCCGCGAGCGCGGCCACGTCCTGCGGCCGGGTCTCCGGGTTCAGCTTGATGCAGGTCCGGGCCGAGGTGAGCAGGTACTCGGCCATCCCGCCGTCGTGCGACAGGCCAGGGAACCAGCTGTTCTCGCAGTGCATGTCGTCCCCCGCCCGGCAGGCCCGGCACAGTCCGCAGGTCGGAGTGGGGTGCAGGATGACCGTGTCCCCGACGGTCACGTTGCTGACGGCGGAGCCGACCGCATGCACCCAGCCGGCATTCTCGTGGCCGAGCGTGTACGGCAGCTCCGGGCTCATCGCGGCGGCCCACTGGCCCTCGATGATGTGCAGGTCAGTGCGGCATACCCCGGCGCCGCCGATCTTCACGATCACGTCCAGCGGACCGGAGATGACGGGCTCGGGCACGTCCTCGACCACGGGCTGCTGGTGGTATCCGTGCAGCCGGACAGCCTTCATCGGTCCTCCTCGCCTAGTCCTGTTGCCTGGTACCGGTGCCGCAGCATGCCACGGCAGATGCCGGTGTTCGCCTCCATGCTGACCCGGAACGTGCGGGCCCGGCGCAGGTGCAGCGGCAGCTGACCGGCGCTGACCCGGCCGCCGGTCACCGGGTCGATCACCAGCGCCGCGTCGTCGCCCGCTGGCAGCCCGAGCTCGGCCCGGCGCCGTCGCAACCGGTCCAGCTCGGCCGACGGCGGCACCTCCCGCAGCGTCATCCGGGCCAGGTCATCGGCTGCCCGGCCGGCCGCAGCGAGTGACCGGCACACCAGGTCGGTCCCCGCCATGACCGCCTTCCGCAGGAAGTCAGCCCGCAGCTGATCCAGCTCCGCCACGGCCTCGCCGTCGAACGACGCCACGAACCCCGCCCGCGCCGCCACCCCGCCGTTGATCGCATCCGAAGCGAAATGATCTTCCAGAACGATTGCCGCACTCACGACTCCCGGCACCGCGGATACGGCGTCGTACGCGTCAGCCACCATCAGGAACGCGAAATTCGGCGCGCAAAAATACGTCGGCAGCCGCAGCCCCACCCGCGCTTCGCCCTCCGCCGAGACGCTGCACGAGCTGACGAAGCCGAGCGACGTGATCGGCTCATCCAGCTCCGGGTCGCGCACGGCCCTCAGAGCCATGAGCACCCGGTCGGTCAGCGTGGGCGTGCGGGCCGTTGCGGCAGCGTTCAGCCTGCCGCGGCGGCTCGTGCGTCCTCGCACCCCGGTACCAGAGGACACGGCCGTTCCGCTGCTCATGTGCCGGTGACCAGCTGCGAGTCGTCCTGGGCGGCGGGGGTGCCCTGCCCGGGCTCGAGCCGGCACTCGGCTGGCACCTCGATCCCGTACAGCCTGGCCGCGTTGAGGCCGAGGATCTTCTTCTTGGTCGCGGTGGTCACCGCCGGGTAGTCGGAGTACTCCTCCCGGTCGGGGTAGTCCCAGTCAACGAAGCCCTCGACCTGCCACTTCGGCTCCCAGATGGCGTAGTCGCTGCCGAACAGCAGCTTGTCCTCGCCGACCCAGAACAGCAGCTCCCCCATGACCTTGGCGAAGAACTTCGGCCGCGCGTGCATGAGCCCGCCGATGACCACGGCGCAGCCCGCGTACACGTTCGGCTCCTGGGTGGCCATGAAGCAGAAGTCCTCGATCCGGGGCAGGCCGACGTGCTCGACGATGAAGTTCAGGTCCGGGAAGTCGGTGGCCGCGTGGTCCACGTCGGCGACGTCGAACGCGTCCTTGTCCAGCGGCCAGATCGTCGGGCCCTTGTGCACGTGGATGTTCTTGATCCCGAGCTCCTGGCACGTGTCCAGGAACCGGTAGGCCTCCGGGTCGGTCAGCTTCCAGCCGCGTGACCCCTGCCGCCACTCCGCCGTGTAGAGCTTGCAGCC
>DASQSC010000024.1:0-8376 GCA_035642555.1 Streptosporangiaceae bacterium
AGGCGCGGACGACCTTCGGCCGGATCGGCGTGAAGGTCTGGATCTACCGTGGCGACGCCGCTCCGACGCGGGCCGGCCGCGAGGCGCAGCAGGCTGCGCTGCGCGCCGCCCAGCAGCGCCCGGGCGGCGGCGGGGCCGGGACGGGCGGTCACGGTCGCGGCGCTGGCCCGAGCGCATCGCCGCCTGCAGCGCCTCCCGCTCGGCCCGGGTCTGCGGCGCATCGCCGCGGTAGATCCACACCTTCACGCCGATCCGGCCGAACGTGGTACGTGCCTCGTAGAAGCCGTAGTCGATGTCGGCGCGGAGGGTATGAAGCGGGACCCGGCCCTCCCGGTAGAACTCCGACCGGGACATCTCCGCCCCGCCCAGGCGACCCGAGCACTGCACCCGGATCCCCCGGGCACCGCCCTTCATGGCCGTCTGCATGGCCTTGCGCATCGCGCGCCGGAACGACACCCGGCTGGACAGCTGCTCGGCCACCCCCTGGGCAACCAGCTGGGCGTCCGTCTCCGGGTTCTTGACCTCGAGGATGTTCAGCTGGATCTGCTTGCTGGTCAGCTTCTCCAGGTCGGTACGGATCCGGTCGGCCTCGGCGCCACGGCGCCCGATGACGATGCCGGGCCGCGCGGTGTGGATGTCCACTCGCACCCGGTCCCTGGTCCGCTCGATCTCGACCTTGGAGATGCCCGCCCGCTCCATGCCCCGCTGCAGCATCCGGCGGATGGCCACGTCCTCGGCGACGTAGTCCTTGTACTTCTTCTCCGCGTACCAGCGACTCTTGAAGTCAGTGGTGATGCCCAGCCGGAACCCGTGCGGGTTCACCTTCTGGCCCACTAGCGGGTCCTTCCCTCGTTCTCGTCCGAGACGATGACGGTGATGTGGCTGGTCCGCTTGTTGATCCGGTAGCCGCGGCCCTGCGCCCGGGGGCGGAAGCGCTTCATCGTCGGCCCCTCGTCCACCCACGCCCGGCTGACCACCAGCGCGCCGGCGTCGCTGTGCTGATCGCGGCCGGCGTTGGCGATGGCGCTCGCCAGCACCTTGCCGACCGGGCCGCTCGCGCCTTGCGGCGCGAAGGCGAGCACCGCCTGCGCCTCGTCGGCGGGCATGCCGCGGATCAGGTCCACCACCCGGCGGGCCTTCCGCGGCGTGACGCGCACGAACCGCGCCTTCGCCCTAGCCTCCATCGCTCTCTCTCCGTCTCTCTCCGCGCTCAGCGAGCTGCCCGCGACAGTGCTTGCCGCTGGCTATCGCCGGCTGCGCCGGTCATCCCTGACATGACTGCGGAACGTGCGGGTGGGTGCGAACTCACCGAGCTTGTGGCCGACCATCGCCTCGGTGATGAAAACCGGCACGTGCTTACGGCCGTCGTGGACCGCGATCGTGTGGCCGAGCATCGCCGGAACGATCATTGATCGACGTGACCAAGTCTTGATCACGTTCCGGGTTCCCTTGTCGTTCTGGGCGTCCACCTTCGTCATCAGGTGGCCGTCCACGAAGGGGCCTTTCTTCAGGCTACGAGGCATGATGAGGTGCTCCTACCGCTTCTTCTTGCTGCGCCGGCGGACGATCATCCGGTCGCTCGGCTTGTTCGCCCGGCGGGTGCGGCCCTCCGGCTTGCCCCATGGGCTGACGGGGTGGCGGCCGCCGGAGCTCTTGCCCTCGCCGCCGCCGAGCGGGTGATCGACCGGGTTCATCGCGACCCCGCGGACCGACGGGCGCCGCCCCTGCCAGCGGGCTCGGCCCGCCTTCCCGAGCTTGATGTTGGCCTGCTCGGAGTTGCCGACCTCGCCCACGGTGGCCCGGCAGGCGGCGTCGACCCGGCGGATCTCGCCGGACGGCATCCGCAGCTGTGCCTGGCCGCCCTCCTTGGCGAGAAGCTGCACGCCCGAGCCCGCCGAGCGGGCGATCTTGGCCCCGCCGCCCGGCCGCAGCTCGATGGCATGGACGACGGTGCCGGTCGGGATGTTGCGCAGCGGCAGGCAGTTGCCGGGCCGGATGTCCGCGCCAGGGCCATTCTCGATCCGGTCTCCCTGCGCCAGGCCCTCCGGGCACAGGATGTACCGCTTCTCGCCGTCGGCGTAGTGGAGCAGCGCGATCCGGGAGGTCCGGTTCGGGTCGTACTCGATGTGGGCGACCTTCGCGGGCACGCCGTCCTTGTCCGCCCGCCGGAAGTCGATCAGCCGGTAGGCGCGCTTGTGGCCGCCGCCCTGGTGGCGGGCGGTGATCCGGCCATGGACGTTCCGGCCGCCCTTCGAGTGCAGCGGGCGGACCAGGGACTTCTCCGGCTCACTCCGGGTGATCTCAGAGAAGTCCGCGCCGCTCGCGCCCCGCCTGCCCGGGGTCACCGGCTTGTACTTGCGGATTGCCATCGGTGCTCAAGCTCCTGTCGATGTGGCCGCGGCCTAGCTGACCGGTCCGCCGAAGACGTCGATCCGTTCGCCTTCGGCCACGCTGACGATCGCCCGCTTGGTGTCGGGCCGCGTGCCCCAGCCGAACCGGGTCCGGCGGCGCTTGCCCGGGCGGTTGAGGGTATTGACCCCCGTCACCTTGACGCCGAAGACCTGCTCGACCGCCTGCCGGATCTGCGTCCGGTTGGCGTCCGGCGCCACCACGAACGTGTACTTGCCCTCGTCGGCGAGCCGGTAGCTCTTCTCCGAGATCACCGGCCGGACCAGGACGTCACGCGGGCTGGCGGTCTTGCTCACTGCTGGCCCTCCTCCGGCTGCTTGCGTGCCCTGGCGACCAGCCCGGACAGGCCGGCCTCGGTGAACACCACGTGGTCGCTGGCCAGCACGTCGTAGGTGTTGAGCTGGCCGTCCTCCAGCAGGTGCACGCCGGGCACGTTGCGCAGGCTCTTCCAGGTCACCTCGTCGCCGGCGGCCATGACCACCAGCACGTTGCGGGGCAGGCTGTCACCGCCGCCCGCGGCCTGCCGCAGCACCGCGAGCGCGTCCTTAGTCTTCGGCTGGTCTCCCTCGACGAACCCGCTCACCACCGACACCCGGCCGTGCGCGGCCCGGTCGGATAGCGCCCCGCGCAGCGCCGCGGCCTTCATCTTCTTGGGCGTGCGCTGGCCGTAGGAACGGGGCACCGGGCCGTGGACGGTGCCGCCCCCGGCGTACTGGGGTGCCCGCAGCGAGCCCTGCCGGGCGCGGCCGGTGCCCTTCTGGCGGTAGGGCTTGCGGCCGCCGCCGCGTACCGCGCCCCGGGTCTTGGTGGCATGGGTACCCCGCCGGGCCGCCGCTTCCTGGGCCACCACGACCTGGTGGATCAGCGGGATGTTGACCGGGACCCCGAAGACCTCGCTCGGGAGCTCCACGTCGGCCCCGCCGTTGCCGGACGGGGTGACCATACTGACCTTGCTCACCGGTCCTCCTTCGCCACTGCCTGCTTGGCGGCGGTACGGACCAGCACCAGGCCGCCGGCCGGGCCCGGGACGGCTCCCTTGATCAGGAGCAGGCCCCGCTCCGCGTCCACCGCGTGCACGGTGAGGCGGGCGGCGGTGGTGCGGGCGTAGCCCATCCGGCCGGCCATCCGCAGGCCCTTGAACACCCGGCCCGGGGTGGCGCAGCCGCCGATCGACCCGGGCGACCGGTGCTTGCGCTGGGTGCCGTGGGAGGCCCCGAGGCCGTGGAAGCCGTGCCGCTTCATCACGCCCGCGGTGCCCTTGCCCTTGCTGCGGCCGCTGACGTCGACCAGGTCACCGGCGGCGAACGTGTCCGCGGTGACCTCCTGCCCCAGCGTGTACCCGGTGGCGTCGCTGGTGCGAAGCTCGGCCAGGTACCGCCGGGGGGTCACGCCGGCCTTGGCGAAGTGACCGGCCACCGGCTTGGTCACCCGCCGGGGGTCGATCTCGCCGTAGCCGAGCTGGACCGCCGCGTATCCCTCGTTGTCCGGCGTCCGCACCGCGGTGACGACGCAGGGGCCGGCCTCGACCACGGTCACGGGAACGATCCGCCCGTCGTCCCCGAAGACCTGGGTCATGCCGAGCTTGGTGCCCAGCACTCCCTTGACCTGCCTATCCATAACCGTGTCCCTGTCCGCTACAGCTTGATCTCGATGTCGACACCTGCCGGCAGGTCCAGCCGCATCAGCGAGTCGACGGTCTTGGGCGTGGGGTCGATGATGTCGATGAGGCGCTTGTGCGTGCGCATCTCGAAGTGCTCGCGGGAGTCCTTGTACTTGTGCGGTGACCGGATCACGCAGTACACGTTCTTCTCGGTGGGCAGCGGGACGGGCCCGGCCACCCTCGCGCCGGTGCGCGTCACGGTGTCGACGATCTTCCGCGCCGAGCTGTCGATGACCTCGTGGTCATAGGCCTTGAGCCGGATGCGGATCTTCTGTCCCGCCATGTGGCTTGCCCTGTCCTTCTCTTCTGAAGACGAATTCGCTGCCCAGCAGTGATGCGGGGGGCCTGGGGCCCCCCGCATCGGGAACTACTTGACGATCTTCGTGACCCGGCCGGAGCCGACGGTGCGACCGCCCTCCCGGATCGCGAACGTAAGGCCTTCCTCCATCGCGATCGGCTGGATCAGCTCCACCTTCATCTCGGTGTTGTCACCGGGCATGACCATCTCGCTGCCTTCCGGCAGGTAGACCACGCCGGTCACGTCCGTGGTGCGGAAGTAGAACTGCGGCCGGTAGTTGTTGAAGAACGGCGTGTGCCGCCCGCCCTCGTCCTTGGACAGGATGTAGACCTGGCCCTCGAACTCGGTGTGCGGGGTGTTCGTGCCCGGCTTGATGCAGACCTGGCCGCGCTCGACCTCCTCGCGCTTGATGCCTCGCAGCAGCAGGCCCACATTGTCGCCGGCCTGGCCCTGGTCGAGGATCTTGCGGAACATCTCGACCCCGGTGACGACGGTCTTCTGCGCCCGGTCCTTGATCCCGATGAGCTCGACCTCTTCACCGGTGTGGATGGCGCCCCGCTCGACCCGGCCGGTCACCACGGTGCCGCGGCCGGTGATCGAGAACACGTCCTCGACCGGCATCAGGAACGGCTTGTCGATCTCGCGGGTGGGCTCCGGGATGCTCTCGTCGCAGGCGTCGAGCAGCTCCATCACCTTGGCGCTCCAGTCGGCGTCGCCCTCCAGCGCCTTGAGCGCGGAAACGCGGATCACCGGCACGTCGTCGCCGGGGAACTCGTACTGCGTGAGCAGCTCCCGGACCTCGAGCTCGACCAGCTCCAGGATCTCCTCGTCGTCGACCATGTCGGCCTTGTTCAGCGCCACCACGATGGCAGGCACGCCGACCTGCCGGGCGAGCAGGACGTGCTCGCGGGTCTGCGGCATCGGCCCGTCGGTCGCGGCGACCACCAGGATGGCGCCGTCCATCTGCGCGGCACCGGTGATCATGTTCTTGATGTAGTCGGCGTGGCCCGGGCAGTCCACGTGCGCGTAGTGGCGGTGCTCGGTCTGGTATTCGACGTGCGAGATCGCGATCGTGATCCCGCGCTGCTTCTCTTCCTTCGCGTTGTCGATCTGATCGAACGGCGTGAAGGGATTGAGGTCCGGCATCTTGTCGTGCAGCACCTTGGTGATCGCCGCGGTCAGCGTGGTCTTGCCGTGGTCGATGTGCCCAATGGTGCCGATGTTCACGTGCGGCTTGGTCCGCTCGAACTTGGCCTTCGCCACTGGATTCTCCTTGTTAGGTCTCCCCACCGCGGTGGGGCCTGGCCCCCTGCGGGTGCCCTTCCTGACGTAACTGACTGGTGCTACTCGCCGCGTGCCTTCGCAATGATCTCCTTGGCAATGCTGGGCGGAATCTCCGAGTAGGAGTCGAACTGCATGGTGTAGATCGCCCGTCCCTGGGTCCGGCTGCGCAGGTCACCCACGTAGCCGAACATCTCCGACAGCGGCACGAGCGCCTTCACGACCCGCAGCCCGGACTGGTCCTCCATGGCCTGGATCTGCCCCCGGCGGCTGTTCAGGTCGCCGATGACATCGCCCATGTACTCCTCCGGGGTCCGGACTTCCACGGCCATGACCGGCTCCAGCAGCGCCGGCTCGGCCATGGCCGCCGCCTTCTTGAAGGCCATGGACCCGGCGATCTTGAAGGCGAGCTCGGAAGAGTCCACCTCGTGGTAGGCGCCGTCGGTCAGGGTCACCTTGACGTCCACCATCGGGTAGCCCGCCAGCACGCCGAACTCCGCCGCTTCCTGGCAGCCGGTGTCGACCGACGGGATGTACTCGCGCGGGATGCGCCCGCCGGTGATCTTGTTCTCGAACTCGTAGCCGCCGCCGTCGCCGCCGGTCGGCTCGAGGTTGATCACCACGCGACCGTACTGGCCGGCGCCGCCGGTCTGCTTCCGGTGCGTGTACTCGACCTTCTCCACCTTCCTGGTGACGGTCTCCCGGTAGGCGACCTGCGGGCGGCCGATGTTGGCCTCGACCCGGAACTCCCGGCGCATCCGGTCGACCAGCACCTCCAGGTGCAGTTCGCCCATGCCCGAGATGATGGTCTGCCCGGTCTCCTCGTCGGTGCGGACCTGGAAGGTCGGGTCCTCCTCGGCCAGCCGCTGGATGGCGGTGCCGAGCTTGTCCTGGTCGGCCTTGGTCCGCGGCTCGATCGCGACGTTGATGACCGGCGCCGGGAAGTTCATCGACTCCAGGATCACCGGGTGGGCCTGGTCGGACAGGGTGTCACCGGTGGTGGTGTCCTTCAGCCCCATGACGGCCACGATCTGGCCGGCCACGGCGGCCGGGCGCTCCTCCCGCTTGTTGGCGCGCATCTGGTAGATCTTGCCGATCCGCTCCCGGCGGCCCTTGGCCGCGTTCAGCACCTGCGAGCCGGACTCCAGCGTGCCCGAGTAGACGCGGATGTAGGTGAGCTTGCCGAGGTGCTGGTCGGACATGATCTTGAAGGCCAGCGCGGCGAACGGCTCCGACGGATCGGCGTGCCGCTCGATCACCGCTTCCTCGTTGCCGACCTCGTGGCCCCGGATCCCGCGCACGTCGAGCGGGCTGGGCAGGTAGTCAACGATCGCGTCCAGCATCGGCTGGACGCCCTTGTTCTTGAACGCGCTCCCGCACAGCACCGGCGTGACGCCGCTGGCGATGGTGGCCCGCCGGATGGCGGCGACGAGCTGCTCCTCGGAGGGCTCGGCGCCCTCCAGGTACAGCTCCATCATCTCCTCGTCGTTCTCGGCGATGGTCTCCAGCAACCGGTCGCGCCACTCGCGCGCCGCCTCGAGATGATCGTCGGGGATCCCGACGACGTCGTAGGTGGCGCCCTTGCCCTCGGTCTGCCAGAGCAGGGCGCGCATCCGCACCAGGTCGATGACGCCACGGAAATCGGCCTCGACGCCCCACGGCAGCTGCACCACCAGCGGGGTCGCCCCGAGCCGGCTGGAGATCATGTCCACGCAGCGGTGGAACTCCGCGCCGACCCGGTCCATCTTGTTGACGAAGCAGATCCTCGGCACGCCGTACCGGTCGGCCTGCCGCCATACCGTCTCCGACTGCGGCTCCACCCCGGCGACGCCGTCGAAAACGGCCATCGCGCCGTCGAGCACCCGCAGCGAGCGCTCCACCTCCACGGTGAAGTCGACGTGACCTGGCGTGTCAAGAATGTTGATCGTGTGATCGCGCCAGCTGGTGGTGACCGCAGCCGACGTGATGGTGATGCCCCGCTCCTGCTCCTGCGCCATCCAGTCCATGACGGCGGCGCCCTCATGGACCTCGCCCATCTTGTAGGTAAGCCCCGTGTAGAACAGGATCCGCTCGGTTGTGGTCGTCTTGCCCGCGTCGATATGCGCCATGATCCCGATGTTCCGGACCCTGGCGAGGTCTACGCCGGTCTGAGTGGCCACGTGCTTGGTTTCCCTCGTTCTCTCGTTCCCGTTCGTTCCGGCACCGCCCGGCGGGCGCTGCCGTCGCCCGCTACCAGCGGTAGTGGGCGAAAGCCTTGTTCGATTCGGCCATCTTGTGGGTGTCCTCGCGGCGCTTCACGCTCGCTCCGAGCCCGTTGCTGGCGTCGAGCAGCTCGTTCATGAGCCGCTCGGTCATGGTCTTCTCGCGGCGCTGACGCGAGTAGGCCACGATCCAGCGCAGCGCCAGGGTGGTGCTGCGGGAGGCCCGCACCTCCACCGGCACCTGGTAGGTGGCACCGCCGACCCGGCGGCTGCGCACCTCCAGCGTGGGCTTGACGTTGTCGAGCGCCCGCTTGAGCGTCACCACCGGGTCATTGCCGGTCTTGTCCTTGCAGCCATCCAGCGCGCCGTACACGATCCGCTCGGCCAGCGACCGCTTGCCGCTCCGGAGCACCTTGTTAACCAGCGCGGTCACCAGCGGCGATCCGTACACCGGGTCGGTGACGAGCTGCCGGCGGGCGGCTGGACCCTTACGCGGCATGTCAGCTCTTCTCCTTCTTGGCTCCGTA
>DASQSC010000025.1:0-4932 GCA_035642555.1 Streptosporangiaceae bacterium
CCGGCGGCGAGCGCCCTAGCGGGCGGGCAGGACCGCCTGGGACTGGGTGACCTGGGCGACGAGCCGGCCCTGGTCGTCGCGTAGCTCGGTCTGGACCACGATCACGGTCCGGCCCACGCTCAGCGGGCGTGCGGTCGCGGTGACCTCGCCGTCGCGGACCGCGCGCATCAGGGTGCTGGCGGACGAGATCGTCGCCGTGCCCGCGCCCGGCGGCAGGTTGAGGAACGCGCAGATCCCGCCCAGGTTGTCGGCCAGCCCGATGAGCGCCCCGCCGTGCATGATGCCCCCGGTGGTGCACAGGTCGGGTGCCCACGCCAGCCGTCCGGTGACCCGTTCGGGGGTGGCCCCGGCCAACGTGATCCCGAGCTTGGCGGCGAACGGGACCGCCGCCAGCATCTCCCCCGTCGCGGCCTGCTCCGGATCGCCCATGACCGTCCCTCCGCTAGCGCTGCTCGCCGTCGCCGGCGGCGGCCCAGCCGCTCCAGCGGCTGACCGCGACCCGGACCACCGGGCCGTCCGGCGGGTTCTCACGGTACTGCGGGTAGCGCTCGGCCAGCAGCCGGGCCGGGCCGGCGATCGCCGGGCCGGCGGCCAGGATGGTGGCGTGCCCGTCGGCCCGGGCCCACCAGAGCAGGTCCCAGTCCTCCTGGTAGTGGTCGGCCAGCAGCGAGACCCGCGGGTTGCCGCGGATGTTGCGCAGCCGCCGCAGCTGCCTGGTGGTCTTGGGCTTGGCATCCACCGCGGTGTAGAGCAGGTCGTCGTCCAGGGCGAACGTGACCGGCACCAGGTGCGGCTGCCCGTCCGCGCCGGTCGTGGCCAGCCGGGCGACCCGGGCCGCGGCGAACCGCCGCCGTGCCTCGCCCGCCTGGAGTCTCATGTGACCGGGACGATCCGGGCCGAGAGCAGGCGGCCGCCGGCGATGTCCAGCAGGCCGATGGTGCCGCGGGGCTGGCGGCGGCGGTCGGTGGGCGAGCCGGGGTTGAAGATCCGCTGGCCATCGGCGGCGTGGTCGAGCGGTATGTGCGAGTGCCCGAACACCACCAGTTCAGCCTCGGGGAACCAGCGGCGGAGCCGGGCGGGCCGGCCCGCCGCCTGCCCGGCATCGTGCACCATCGCCACCCGGAGCCCCGCGGCGTCGAGTTCCAGGCGTTCCGGCGCGCCCCAGGCGGCCACGCCGGGCCCGTCGTTGTTGCCGCGGACCGCTCGCACCGGCGCGTAGCCCGTCAGTTCATCGAGGACTTCCGCGGTGCAGACGTCCCCGGCGTGCAGGATCAGGTCCGCGCCCCGCAGGTGCCCGGCGACCTGCGGCGGGCAGGACCGCCAGCGGCGCGGCGCGTGCGTGTCAGCCAGCGCGATCACCCTCACGTCACCATCATGCCCGCCGCCGGGGTTCCGGCCGGGCGATTCGGGTGGCCGGGTAACGCCCCTCATGCCAGGCTGGCGGCAGGCCGGACGGGGGCGTCAGGGCCGGACGCACCGACGATCTGGAGCGCGCATGAGCACGGCTGAGACTGAAGCCCCCGGCGGTTACCTGGCCGCCCCGGCCCAATTCCGGGGCGAGGTCCCTGACCCCCCGTGGCCCGGGGTCGTGCTGGTACACGACGCCTTCGGCATGACCCCCGACCTGCGGCGCCAGGCGGACAAGCTCGCCGCGGCCGGCTACCTTGCCCTCGCCCCCGACCTCTGGCGCGGCAGGCCCTGGCTGATGTGCATCCGGCCGGCGTTCCGCCAGCTCATGGCCGGCTCGGGCCCGATCTTCAGCGACCTCGCCGCGGCCGCCGCCCAGCTTGCCGCCAGGGACGACTGCAGCGGGAAGATCGGGGTGATCGGGTTCTGCCTGGGCGGCGGGTTCGCGCTCATGTGCGCGCCACGCCAGGGTTTCGCTGCCGCATCCGTCAACTACGGGCCCGTGCCCAAGGAGGCCGAGCAGGTACTGGCGGGCTCGTGCCCGGTCGTGGCCAGCTACGGGGCGCGCGACCCGGGCATGGGACGGCAGGTGTCCCGGCTGCGGGACGCCATGGCCAGGCATGACGTGCCCGCCGACATCAAGGTCTACCCGGGCGCCGGGCACGCCTTCCTGAACCGCTACACCGGCGCCAGGGGGGCGCTGATGAAGGTGACGGGGATGAGCTACCAGCCGGACGCGGCGGCCGACGCGTGGCTGCGGATCCTGGCCTTCTTCGGCGAGCACCTGCGCAGCTGACCGGCACCGGGCAGGCCAGGATTGCCCCGGCCCGCCCCGGCCGGCTGGCCCGGTCACGCTCCCGGCTGGGCCGGGTACTCGATCAGGCTGAAGCGGGTGCCCTGGTCGTCGGTGCAGCCGACGACGCGCCCGTAGGGCTCGGCGTGCGGCTCGCTCGCCGTGCCGCCCGCCGCCCGGACCCGGCCAGCCGCCGCGGCGACGTCGCTCACCTGCCACAGCGGAACCAGCGCCGACTCCTGGTGCCCGCCGCTGATCCCGGTCATCGGCAGCACATCGGCCACCTGCCAGCCGTCGGCGACCCGCCCCGGCTCGATCCGCCAGCCCAGCACCGAGCCGTAGAACTCCCTGGCCAGCGCCGAGTCCCGGACCTCCATGGTGATGTACACCAGGTCCCCGTCGCGGCGGGCGGCAGGCCGTCCGGCCGCGCCCGGACCCTGCCCGGCCCCGGGCGGCTGGTGCAGGGCGAACCCGATGCCCTGGTTGTCGGTGCAGTCCGCGCTCAGCCCGTACGGCCGCGGGGCGGGCTCGCTGGCCTGGCCGCCGGCCGCCCGGACCCGGGCGACAGCCGCGGCCATGTCGTCCACCACGTAGGAGCAGAACAGCGTGTTGCGCGGCTGCCCGCCGCCCCACAGGCCCTGGGGCGGGATGGTGCCGGGCACATGGCGGCTGCGCGGGTCACGCACCGGCGCGTACTCCCAGCCCAGGACGGCGGCATAGAACTCGGCGGCGCGGCCGGCGTCCGGCACCCACAGCGAGGCAAACCCGGCGTCACCGGCCTGCGGCGCCCCGGCCTCCGGGCCTGCCCCGCCGGCCTCCTCCGGGCCTGCCCCGCCCGCGGCCTCTTCCTGGCCGGCCGCGACCGCCGCCGGGAGCGGTTCCTGCAGCATCCACCGGTGGCCGAACGGGTCGGTCACGGTCGCGTTCCGGTGGCCGTAGCCCTCGTAGGGACCGCGGTCCAGGCTGGCCCCCTCCCGGGTCGCGGCCGCCACCACGGCATCGAGCCCGGTCACGGCCAGCACCAGGCTGACCGGGCTGCCGCCGGGCTCGGGCGCCCGGGCCCCGATCTCCGGATGCGCGTCGGCCAGGTACAGCACGCCCGCGCCGAGCTCGATCTCCGCATGCCCGATGCGGCCGTCCGGCATCGTGATCGGGTCGCCCCGCAGCCGGCCGCCGAGCACCCTGGCGTACCACCCGATCGCCTGCCGGGCGTCCCGCACCGCGAGGTACGGGATCGCCGCGCCGCGCTCGGGCGCCGCCTGCTCGCTTCCGGCCCCCGAAATGCTCGTCGCAGTCCCTGACATCTCCACTCCTTCCGGAAGGTCAAACGCCCTCGCCAGCCGGGCACGGAGCCGGGCGGCGAAACCTGGGTCCGGGTCGGCCGGGGTCACTGGCGCGCTGAGCACGCTGAAGGGGTCAGTCATCGCGGCCCTCCCCTCCGTCGCGCTGGTAGACGACCCGGAATGCCGACCGGGCCCGGACCAGCAGCGCCTCGGTCGCATGCACGGTGCGGCCGAGCACCCTGGCGACCTCCGGCACCGGCAGGTCGTCCATGTACCGCAGGGTCAGGGCGGCCCGGTGCTGCGGGGCGATCCGCGCCAGCACCTCGCGGGCACGCAGCGCGTCGAGCCGGGCGTCCCAGGGATCGTCCGGCCCGGGCGCCCCGGCCGGGCCGGCGACCGCGCGCAGCGCCCGTTCCGACCGGGCCAGGCCCCGCCAGTGATCGGCGAGCTTGTGCCTGGCCACCCCGATCAGCCAGGCCCGGCTCACCGGCGCCGCGGCATCCGCCCGCAGCGCGTCCGCCGCCGCCAGGAACGTCTCGGCGGTCAGGTCCTCGGCGGTCGCCCGCTGCCCGCACCGCCCCAGCAGGTACCCGTAGACCTGCGGCAGGGCGTCGTCATACAGCGCGAGCAGCCGCCCCCGTCCCCGGCCCTCCCCTCGCGCCAGCGGCTGCTCGCTCATACCCCTATCGTCGTCTCGCGCCCCCCGGCTCCGACGCTCCGCACCACTTTTCACCCCTTCCAGCACCGGAACCACGACGAACCGGGCACCGAAATGACACCGGGGGGTGAAAAGTCGCGGACGGCGGGCGTGAAACAGGCGGTGAACAGGCCGTAAAGCGGGCGGTGAACAGGCCGTGGAACGGGCGGAACGGGCGGGCCGCGCCCGCCGCGGCGTTGAACGCGTTCAAAAATAGTTGGGCGCGGGGGGTGGCGCGGGGACGGAAGCGGTGTCACACTTGAACGTGTTCAGTTGAACGTGTTCAAGTTATCGGCCGGAGGGAACCCCCGATGGGCATCGGCACCATCTACGCCGCGTACCTGCTGATCAGCATCACCCTCACCGTCGCCGTGGGAACCGCCCTTTCCCGCAGCGGCCGCGTCTTCCTGGCCAGCCTGTTCGGCGGGGACGAACGGCTCGCGACCGCGGTCTCACGGCTCCTGCTGGTGGCCTTCTACCTGCTCAGCTTCGGCTTCGTGGCGCTCACCCTGCGGACGTCCGGCGACATCCGCAGCGTCCGCGCGGCGGTCGGCGTGCTGTCGGTCAAGATCGGCGAGGAGCTACTGGTGCTGGGCGCCCTGCACCTCGCCAACATGCTGTTCTTCACCCGGGTAAAGGGCCGCTCGCGGCCGCAGCCGCCCTGGCGCCCAGCCGGCTCGCAGCCGCCCGCTGGCGGTCAGCCCGGCGGGGGCGGGCAGCCCGGCGGGGGCTGGCAGCCGGGAGCCGCCCAG
>DASQSC010000026.1:0-2046 GCA_035642555.1 Streptosporangiaceae bacterium
GCTGTTAGCACCACCGCGCCGATGGCGCCCACCAGGCCGCTTGCGGCTATGACGGCAGCCGGGCTCGTCGCCTCGGCGGCGGCCCCGGCCGCGATGAACCACAGCCCTTGGGTGACCTGCATGCCTCCGTTGGCCAGGCCAAACGCCTGGCCGCGGCGGCCGGGCGGGATCGCGGCGACGAATGCTGCGTTCGCGGCCACCTGGTAGGCGGCGAAGACACCCGCCAGCGCGAAGATGCCCAGGGACGCGGCCAGGCCTGGCTGCGTCCAGCACAGCGTCAGGACTCCGCAGGCCACCACGGCCATGGGGCCGAGCGCGCGCCGGCGCATGTCCGGGGGCACCAGGCGGCCGACCACGACCGCGCCCACGGCCGTGCCGAACGGGACGGCGGCGAACACCAGCCCCGCCCCGACCGGCAGCGGCAACCCGCGGAAGCCCGCCGCGTACGGGGCCGCCAGGCCCATCGGCACCACATAGAAGGCCACCAGCCAGCCGAACAGCATGAGGGTGCGGAGCGTCCGGTCCCCGAACACGAGCCGGATCCCGGCCACCATCTCAGCGACCGCCGCCCGGCCGCCCGTGAGGCCTGGCTGAGCCGCCGAGCCAGGCCGGGCCGCTGGCCGTGGCCGGACGCCAAACCGCAGCAGCAGCGCGGAAGCGGCGAACGTGGCGGCATCGGCGAGCAGGGCCGCGCGCGGCCCGAGCCCTGCCACCACCACCCCGCCTAATGCATAGCCAGCCACCGTCCCGGACTGGAATGTCAGCTGGGTGATCGCGGTGCCCAGCACGTACTTCTCGCCGGTCAGGATGTCGGGCATGAGCGCCGACCGGGCCGCCTTGAACGGCGAGTCGATCAAGGTCACGACGAACAGCAGCGCCACCATGATCCACAAGGCGGTGGCGGCGCTTGCCAGGCTGGCCAGCGCCATCACGCCGACCAGGACCATGCGGGCAAGGTCGCAGGCGATCATCAGCCGGCGGCGCGGCCGCCGGTCGGCCAGGCCCGACAGCCCCAGGCCGCCGACCACCCAGGGCAGGAAAGTGACCGCGAAGGCGACGGCGGACAGCAGCGCCGACCGGGTGCGGTCATAGACCAGCACGGTGATGGCGACCCGCGCGAGCTGGTCGCCCGCCACCGACAGCAGCTGCGCCAGCCACAGCGCGCGGAACTCGCCGACCGCCCAGACACTCGCGAACGTCGCCGTGCCCGTGCCCGCCCCGGCCGGGGGCGCCTCCCGCGCGACCGGCGCGGCCTCGCGCGGAAGCGGGACCGCGGCGCCCTCCTGGGCAGCACCGTGCTGCGTGCCATGGTCAGTCACGGCGCAGCCCGCCTCCGCAGTCCTGTCACTGCCGTCGGCCCATTCTCACCCGGAACGGGGGCCTTTCCAACGATTGGCAACCGTTCGGTCACTCACCTGCGGGCGGCGGTGGCATCACGGGCGGGGCCGCCCGGGCCTGGCTGAGCCGGCCCAGCCCGAACGGGCGCGGCCGGTGGCTCCGGGCTGGAACTGGACCGAGCCCCGGCTGAGGATCTTGTCAAGAGCGACGCCCATCCCGCCATCGCGCTCGATGATCCGCCGCACCACCACGATCAGTGCGGGGATGGCCCAGAAGTCGCCGCACACCCACAGGATCGCCGCGCCGATCTGCTGGTCGGCGAACGCGGGCATGGTCACGCCCGGCACGTGGCCGTAGACCGGGTACCAGGAAGCCTGGCTGAAGATGCTCATCGCCATCGCCAGCAGCCACATGACCACGTTGGTCCCGGCCAGCGCGGCCACCTGCGACACGTCCGGCATCCGGCGGCGGAACGGCGGCGACGGGATGAACTGCAGCCAGAACAGCACGCCGGCCACGAAAAAACTGCCGTGCATCAGCCAGATGTGGGCCGCCTGGTTGGTGGTCCCCAGATCGAACAGCGCCGGCACGTGCCAGGCGACCATCACCAGGCTGAAGAGCGTGACCGACACCCACGGCCGCAGCAGGAAGCCCGCCGCCGCCCGCAGCGGCCTCGACCAGCCGCCCCGCAGGGTGCCGCGGGTCACG
>DASQSC010000027.1:0-10797 GCA_035642555.1 Streptosporangiaceae bacterium
AGCGCGGCCATGTCCTCGAACGCCACGCCCCTGGGCAGGTAGGTGAGCGGGTCGTGGGCCGAGGTCTGGTCGGTCACCACGTCGATCGGGGCGCCCGCGGCGAGCAGCCGCGGCAGCAGGTCGGCGGCGTTGCCGAGCAGCCCGATCGACAGCGGCTCCCGGGCCTGCGCGGCGGCCTGCGCCCGGCGCAGCGCGTCATCGGCCCCGTCGGCGGCCACATCCAGGTAGCCGTGCTCCAGCCGCCGGGCGATCCGGGACGGGTCGCAGTCGATGCAGATCGCGACGCCGCCGTTCATGGTCACCGCCAGCGGCTGGGCGCCGCCCATCCCGCCCAGGCCCGCGGTCAGCGTGATGGTCCCGGCCAGCGACCCGCCGAACCTCTTGGCGGCCACCGCCGCGAACGTCTCGTAGGTGCCTTGCAGGATGCCCTGGGTGCCGATGTAGATCCACGATCCGGCGGTCATCTGGCCGAACATGGTCAGTCCCAGCGATTCCAGCCGCCGGAACTCCTCCCAGGTCGCCCACTGCGGGACCAGCAGCGAATTGGCGATCAGCACCCGGGGCGCCCACTCATGTGTCCGCAGCACGCCCGCTGGCTGGCCCGACTGCACCAGCAGCGTCTCGTCACTGGCCAGCCCCTGCAAGGCGGCGACGATCGCGTCGTAAGCGGCCCAGTTCCGGGCGGCCCGGCCCGACCCGCCGTACACGATGAGCTGATCCGGGTGCTCAGCCACCTCCGGGTCGAGGTTGTTCATCAGCATGCGCATGGCGGCTTCCTGCGGCCATGCCCGGCAGCTGAGGGCGGTGCCCCGGGGCGCCCGCACCGGGCGCGGTCCTGACGTCGGCGCAGCACTCATCGCGGCTCCTTTGCCCAGGTACTTAGCCGATCATGCCAGCCGGTAAAACCGGCACACGCCAGGGGGCCGGCCGGTTACCAGCCATCGGGACCGAAGGCGTCCGGGTGCTGGCCGCCCGGCCTGGCAAGCAGCTCCAGATCAGCCTCGACCATCATGGCGACCAATTCCTCGAAGCCGGCCTTCGGCTCCCAGCCCAGCCGTTCCGCGGCTTTCGAGGGGTCGGCGCACAGGTCATCCACCTCGGCCGGCCGTACGAACGAGGCGTCGCACACAACGTGATCGCGCCAGTCCAGGCCGGCCAGGCCGAATGCCAGCTCCACCAGCTCCCCCACGCTGTGGGTGACGCCGGTGCCCACCACGAAGTCCTCCGGCTCGGCGGCGGCCAGCATCAGCGGCATCGCTCGCACGTAGTCGCCGGCGAACCCCCAGTCCCGGCGCACCGACAGGGTGCCGAGCCGGAGCTGACGGGCCAGGCCCAGCTTGATCCGGGCCACTCCGAGCGACACCTTCCTGGTCACGAACTCGGCCCCGCGCCGCGGCGACTCGTGGTTGAACAGGATCCCTGACACCGCGAACATCCCGTATGACTCGCGGTAGTTCTGGGTCAGGAAGTGGCCATAGGTCTTGGCGACCCCGTACGGGCTGCGGGGATGGAACGGGGTCTGCTCGGTCTGCGGCGACTCGGTCACCATGCCGAACATCTCCGAGGACGACGCCTGGTAGAAGCGGATCTGGCCGCGGCCGGGGGTCCGGGACCCGCTGATCCCGCTGCACACCCGGATCGCCTCCAGCACCCGCAGCACTCCCAGGCCGGTCACCTCGCCGGTCAGCTCGGCCTGCTGCCAGGACATGGGCACGTAGGAGATCGCGGCCAGGTTGTACACCTCGTCCGGCTGTACCTTCTCCACCGCGCCGATCAGGCTGCCCTGGTCGAGCAGGTCCCCCCGTACCAGGCTGACCTCGCCGAGCTGCCGCACCCGCTGCACCCCGGGGTTGGACTGGCCCCGGACCAGCCCCCACACCTCGTAACCCTGGTCCAGCAGGTGCTCGGCCAGGTAGGAACCGTCCTGCCCGGTGATGCCGGTGATCAGTGCCCGCTTCGCCATTCGCCGCCCCTTACAGCCCTGCCAACTCCCCGGGCGGCTCGTCAACCTGGACGTGCACGCGGGATGACTACGGTACCCGGTGGTAATGTTCGCTCCCTAAGCGGCAGGCGCGGGGGGCGCCTCGGGCCACAGTGCGCGCTATCCGATAGCGGACGAGAGGTGCCACCTGCGTGCTCACCAGGGACTGCCCATTGCGCGTGGCGCTTGTCTCCTACCGGAGTAAGCCGCACGTCGGGGGCCAGGGCGTGTATCTGCGCCACCTGTCCAGGGAGCTGGCCGCGCTCGGCCACCAGGTGGAGGTCTTCTCCGGCCAGCCCTACCCCGACCTGGAGCCCGGCCCGGTGCTGCGCCCGGTCCCGAGCCTGGACCTCTACCGCGAGCCCGACCCGTTCCGCACCCCCCGCTGGCACGAGTTCCGGGACTGGATCGATGTGCTCGAGTTCGCGGCCATGCGGACCGGCGCGTTCCCCGAGCCGCTGACGTTCAGCCTGCGCGCCCGGCAGCTGCTGCTCGCGCGCCGGGACGACTTCCACGTGGTGCACGACAACCAGGTGCTCGGATACGGGCTGCTGGGCCTGGTCTCCGGCGGTATGCCGCTGGTGACCAGCATCCACCACCCGATCAGCGTGGACCGGCGGATCGAGCTGGCCCAGGCCACCGGCCTGGCGCGGCTGTCCAAGCGCCGCTGGTACTCGTTCGTGCGGATGCAGGCCCGGGTCGCGCGGCGGTGCGGGCCGGTCCTCACCGCCTCCCAGTCGTCGGCCAGCGACATCTGCCGTGACTTCAAAGTCCCCCCGGAGCGGGTCCGGGTCATCCCGCTGGGCGTGGACACCAGGCTGTTCCATCCCCGGCCGGCTCCCCGGGTGCCGGGCCGGGTGGTGGCGGTGGCCAGCGCGGATTCGCCCGTGAAGGGGGTCGCCACGCTGCTGCGGGCGTTCGCCAAGCTCACCGCCGAGCGAGAGGCCGAGCTCACGGTGGTCAGCAGGCTCGCTCCGGGCGGGCCGACCGAGCGGCTGATCGGCGACTTGGCGCTGGCCGACCGGGTGCGGTTCGTTAGCGGGATCAGCGACGCCGAACTGGCCGAGCTGACCGCCAGCGCCGAGATCGCCGTGGTGCCGTCGCTGTACGAGGGGTTCTCGCTGCCCGCTGTCGAGCACATGGCATCCGGCACCCCGCTGGTCGCCAGCCGGACCGGGGCGCTGCCGGAGGTGACCGGCACCGCGGCGGTGCTGGTGCAGCCGGGCGACCCGGAGGAGCTCGCCGCCGCCCTGCGCGACCTGCTCGACTCGCCGCAGCGGCGGGCCAGCCTGGGCGAGGCGGCCTGGCAGCGGGTGCAGGAGCGCTTCGCCTGGCCCGCGGTGGCCCGCGCCACCGTCGCCGAGTACCTGTCAACGATCGGGTCCGCCCGCAGCAACGGCCGGGCCAGCCGCTTGGCCGGTGCCCGGCCGGGCGCGGCCGCGGGCGGGGCGGCGGCGGAGGCCGCGGGAGCGCCCCGGTGCTGACCGTGGATTTCCGCCGGTTCCCGGTCGGGCCGGGTGACCGGGTGCTCGACCTGGGTTGCGGCGCCGGGCGGCACGCATTCGAGGCCTACCGGCGCGGCGCCCGCGTGATCGCGCTCGATGCCGACCACGGCGAGCTCAGGCAGGTCGGCGGCATGACCGCGGCCATGCGGGAAGCCGGGGAGGCGCCCGCGGCGTCCCGGGCGGGCGTGACGGGCGGCGACGCCACCGCGATGCCGTTCGCTGACGGCACCTTCGACCGGGTGATCGCCGCCGAGGTGCTCGAGCACATTCCCGCCGACCACCGTGCCCTCGCCGAGATCGCGCGGGTGCTCAGGCCGGGCGGGGTGCTCGCGGTAACCGTGCCAGCCTGGCTGCCGGAACGGATCTGCTGGCGGCTGTCCGACGACTATCACAATGTCCCCGGCGGCCACGTCCGCATCTACACCCTGGCCGAGCTGTCCGCCAAGCTCGCCCGGGCCGGCCTGCGGCCGGGCGGCCACCACCACGCGCACGGGCTGCACAGCCCGTACTGGTGGCTGAAGTGCGCGGTCGGCGTGCATGACGACGGGCACCCGCTCGCCCGCGCCTACCATCAGCTGCTGGTCTGGGACATCACGCGCCGCCCCGCGCTCACCCGGCTCGCCGAGCAGGCGCTGAATCCGCTGATCGGCAAGAGCCTGGTCGTCTACGCCGAGAAACCGCCCCTGCCCAGTCCGAATGGTTCCGTCCCGGCGCCACGATCCGCCCAGGCGCATGTCGCCACCTGACGTGGGGGGGTCGCCCCCCGGAGCCAGCACCGACCGGGGGGGTGTGGGGGGGTCGCCCGCCCGGGCAGGCGCCGAAGTCGCCGGCCGGGCGGAACTGGCCCGGCTGCCAGCGGTCCCCGGCGTCCTCACGGCCACCGACATCCTGGCGACCGGCCACCACATCGCGGCCTGGCAGGAGCCGTCCGGCGCCATCGGCTGGCCGGACGGGCACACCGACGCGTGGAACCACATCGAGTGCGCGATGGCGCTGTCGGCGTGCGGGCTGACCACCCCGGCCCGGCGTGCCTACGACTGGCTGGCCGGAACGCAGCGGCCGGACGGGTCCTGGCCGAAGCAGACCGTGGCCGGGGTGATCACCGATCCCGCCGCCGAGAGCAACCAGGTCGCCTACATCGCCACCGGGGTCTGGCACGAGCTGCTGGTCACCGGTGACGAGGAGTTCGCCCGGCGGATGTGGCCGGTGGTCAGGCGCGCCACCGGGTTCGTGCTCGGGCTGCGGACCCGCCGCGGCGAGATCGCCTGGGAACGAGCCGCCGGCGGCGCCCGGGCCGGCTACGCGCTGCTGACCGGCTGCTCCAGCATCTACCAGAGCCTGCGTAGCGCGGTGCTGCTTGCCGAGCACGTGGGCGAGCCGCAGCCGGACTGGGAGCTGGCCGCCAGCCAGCTCGGTCACGTGGTCGCCTGCCATCCGGAAGCGTTCGCCGACAAGAGCCGGTTCTCGATGGACTGGTACTACCCGGTGCTGGCGGGACCGGTGCGGGGGCCAGCGGCCGGGGAGCGGCTGGCAGCGGGCTGGTCCCGGTTCGTGGTCCCGGGCCTGGGCGTGCGCTGCGTGAGCGACGAGCCGTGGGTGACCGGGGCCGAGACCTGCGAGCTGGTCCTCGCCCTGGCCGCGATCGGCGAGACCGGCCGGGCCCGGGAGCTGCTGCGGCAGGTCCAGCACCTGCGGGACGACGACGGCGGCTACTGGACCGGCTGGCAGTTCGCCAACCGCGCGCACTTCCCGGCCGAGCGCAGCAGCTGGACCGCGGCGGCCATGATCCTCGCCGCCGACGGCCTGTCCGGGGCCACCGGCGGGTCAGGGCTGTTCCGGGACGCTGGCGCCGCAGGTGCCCCCGTGCCGCCCGCCGACCCGGCCGCCTGCGGCTGCGCCGTCACCACCCCCGGCTGACCCGTCCACGGCTCAACCGGCTGACCCCGTCCACGGCTCAAGGGGGAGGATTCTCAGTCGTATCGACTGAGAATCCTCCCCGATCGCGGACATGCGGTGACCGGCTCGGCCTGGTCAGCCGATGCCGTCGGCGGTGCGTTCCAGGAGGCGGAGCGAGCCGGTGACGCTGACCTCGGTGAACGCGCCGGATGCGAGGGCCCGGCGGTAGATCCGGTAGGGCGCCTGGCCGCCGTCGGCCGGATCGGGGAACACGTCGTGGATCGCGAGCGCGCCGCCCCGGGTGATCAGGGGCGCCCAGCCCTCGTAATCGGCGGTGACCGCGGCGTCGGTGTGCCCGCCGTCGATGAACAGCATCCCGAGCGGCGGCCCCCAGAGCCGGGCGACCTCGGCGGACCTGCCAACGATCGCGATCACCTCATCGTCCAGGCCGGCCGCGGCCAGCGTGGCCCGGAAGTGCGGCAGCGTGTCGAGCCGTCCGGTGCGCGGGTCCACCAGCCCGGGGTCGTGGTACTCCCAGCCGGGCTGGTTCTCCTCCGAGCCGTGATGGTGATCAACCGTGATCACGTGCTGGCCCGCCTGCCGCGCCGCGGCGGCGAGGTAGATGGTGGACTTGCCGCAGTACGTGCCGACCTCCAGCACCGGGCCGGCGGCGGCGTACGCGGCGGCGGCCCGGTACAGGGCGAGCCCTTCGGCTGGCGGCATGAACCCGGTGGCGGCCTCGGCCGCCGCCCGGAGCCGCTCCGGCATGGGCGGGGCGGAGCCGCCGGGTGCGGCGCGGGTGCCGGTGTCTGTCATGGTGGGATTGAACCCGTCCTGGTATCGGCCGTGGATGGCCCGATCATGCCAGCAGACCGCACCAGGCGACAGGCCGGACAGCAGGAGGAGTGCACGTCATGAGGGTGGTAGTCGACCGGGACCTGTGCGAGGCCAACGCGGTGTGCGCCGGACTGGTCCCGGAGGTGTTCGACGTGGACGATGACGACGAGCTGCACATCCTGGTGGACGAGGTGCCGGCCGCGCTCGCGGACGGGGTCCGCCGCGCGGTCCAGTCCTGCCCGAAGACCGCCCTGCGGCTGGCGGAGTAACCGGCTGACGGAGCAACCGGCCGACGGAGCAACCGGCCGACGGAGCAACCGGCCCGCGGGGTCACTCCGGCGGCGGATCGGTGACCCGGCCGAGGAACAGTGGCAGGCCGGTCCCGGTATCGGTGATCGCGAAGAGGAACGGGCGGTCCACGGTCAGGACGGTTATCTCCCCGCCGGTCATCGCGGCAGCGAAGGCGACCGCGGCGGTCGCCGCCGCGGCCTCCGTTCCGTACTCGTCCACGTCGATGAAGGCCGAGTGCGCCACCACGCCCAACTGCAGCCGCTCCGCCCCGGTGATCGCGCCGAAGTCGGCCTGGCCGCCGAACGCGTCGGTGACGCCGAGTCCGCGCAGCACCGGCACCAGGTCGTAGTCGGCCTGCTGCCGGAACCTCGGCAGCGCCAGCCGGACCCGGTGCGGCTGCGCGCCCGCCACCAGCCCGGCCGGCCCGGCCGCGGCGAGCCGGTCCTGGCAGGGCCCGAGCCGGCCGGGCTGGCCGTCCGGCAGGATCACCGTCATCGCCAGCCGCCTGCCCTGGTAGGGCAGCACCACGGCCTGGTACCCGTCCGCCCGCAGGTACCTCATCCGGGCAGTGAGGTGCATCAACGGCACGGTCAGCGTCCGGCCAGGGCCCGGATGGAACTGCCCGCCGGCGGTGGCCCGGGCCGGGAACGGGTGCTCCCAGGCGGCCTTGAGATAGACCGCGCTGGCGAGCACCATCCTGGTGGCAGCTGTGACCGACCCCGGGCCAAGCACGTTCGGGATCTTCCCGGCGGTCTGTTTCCCGATGAGCTCGTTAATCTCCTGCCGCGCCTGCCCCGGGGCGCGAGCGAAGTCGGCGTCGCGGACCGCGGCCCCGAGGCCGGTGAGCGTGCGGCTGAATTCCGGCCGCACCGGCAGCCCGGCCTGCACCCATATCGTGTACGGGTCCCGGAAGCTCAGCTCCTCGCCGGGCGCCGCGGGCGAGCCTGGGGCTGCGGGGGATCGCTCTCCCGGGCCAGCGCTAAGCAGGCGCAGGCCGTCGCCGGCGTCCGCCGGGCTGGCCAGCCGCAGCGCGGCGGCCAGCTGGGCAGCGGTGCTGCCGCGGGCACCGAGCAGCGCCATCAGCAGCGCGGCACCGACGCTCACCGGAGAGAACACCGTGTTCCCTGAGCCGCCGCCGAGCGCCTGCAGCAGCGCGCCGCCGAACGAGTCGAAGGCGCTGGCCGCGCTGTCCCCCGGGCCGGCCATCATGCCCCGCTCTGCTCCGGCGGGGGGCCCGCGGCGGCGCCCCCCTGGGCCAGCCGCGCCAGCGCCTCGGCCAGGACCGGTTCCTGCTTGCAGAACGCGAAGCGCACCTGCGACCGCCCCGCCTCCCGGTTGTCGTAGAAGACCGAGTTGGGGACGGCGACCACTCCGCAGCGGTGCGGCAGGTCCCGGCAGAACTGCATGCCGTCGTCATACCCGAGCGGCCGGACGTCGGTGGTGATGAAGTAGGTCCCGGCCGGCCGGTACACCTCGAAGCCGGCCTCGGCCAGGCCCGCGCACAGGAAGTCGCGCCGGGGCAGCAGCCCGGCGCTGACCGAGTGGTAGTAGGAGTCGGGCAGGCTGAGCGCCTCGGCGACGGCGTACTGGAACGGCCCGCCGGAGACATAGGTCAGGAACTGCTTGGCGGTCTTGACCGCGGTCACCAGGTCGGGGCTGCCGGTCGCCCAGCCGATCTTCCAGCCGGTGAACGAGAACATCTTCGCCGCCGAGCTGATGGTGACGGTCCGCTCGGCCATGCCGGGCAGGGTCACGATCGGCACATGGGTGCCGTCGAACACCATGTGCTCGTACACCTCGTCCGAGACCACCAGCAGGTCGTGCTCGCGGGCGATCGCGGCCAGCTCCGCCAGCTCGGCGGGCGTGAACACGGCGCCGGTCGGGTTGTGCGGGGTGTTCAGCAGGATGAGCCTGGTGCGGCTGGTGACGGCGGCCCGCACCGCGGCCAGGTCCGGCCGGAAGCCGGGCGGGCGCAGCGTGACCGGCACCCGGACCCCGCCCGCCATGGCGACGCAGGCCGCGTAGGAGTCGTAGTAGGGCTCGAACGCGATCACCTCGTCGCCCGGTTCCAGCAGCGCCAGCAAGGCGGCGGCGATCGCCTCGGTGGCCCCGGCGGTGACCAGGACCTCGGTGTCCGGGTTGAGGTCGAGGCCGTAGAAGCGCTTCTGGTGCGCGGCGACCGCCTGCCGCAGTTCCGGGATGCCGGGGCCGGGCGGGTACTGGTTGCCCCGCCCGGCCAGGATCGCGTTCGCGGCCGCCTCGGCGACCTCGCGCGGGCCGTCCGTGTCGGGAAACCCCTGGCCCAGGTTGACCGAGCCGGTGGCGGCCGCGAGCGCGGACATCTCGGCGAAGATCGTGGTCCCCATCCCGGCCAGCCGGGAATTCAGCAGTGCTCGCTTCACCCAGCCATGCAATCACGACCGCGCCGCCGCGCGGGCGGGCGCCCGGTGTGAGCTAACCTGCGGGCATGCGGATCGCCCTGTGCCAGCTACCGGTAAGCCCGGAGCCAGCGGTCAACCTCGACCGGGTGCGGGAGGCCCTGGCCACCGCCGCGCGGCAGGGTGCCGGGCTGGCAGTGTTCCCGGAGGCGACGCAGCTGAGGTTCGGCAGCGACCTGCGGGCCGAGGCCGAGCCGCTCGACGGCCCGTTCGGCAAAGGACTGGCGGAGGCCGCCCGCAGCGAAGGGGTCGCGCTGGCCGCGGGGGTGTTCGAGCCAGCGCCCGGCGGGCGGGTCTACAACACCACGGTCGCCTACGACGCGGCGGGCTCACTCGTCACCGCCTACCGCAAGATCCACTTGTTCGACGCGCTGGGAGAGCAGGAGTCGGCGCTGGTGGCGCCCGGTTCGCAGGTGGTGACCGCCGACCTGGCCGGGATCCGCACCGGCTTCCTGACCTGCTACGACATCCGCTTCCCGGAACTGGCCCGGGCGCTGGTGGCCGACGGGGCCGGGCTCATCGTGGTGCCGTCGGCGTGGGCTGCCGGGCTGTTCAAGGAAGAGCACTGGGTCACGCTGGTGCGCGCCCGCGCGATCGAGAACACGGTGTGGGTCGCGGCGGCCGGTCAGGTCCCGGACCGGTCAGCGCCGCCGACCAAGGCACCGACCGGCATCGGGCGCAGCATGCTGGTGGACCCGATGGGCACGGTGCGGGCCGACCTGGGCCCGACACCCGGAGTGACGGTCGCCGAGCTCGACCCCGGCTACACGGCGCAGGTCAGGAAGACGCTGCCGTCCCTGGCCCACCGGCGCGAGGACCTGTTCGGCCGCTAGTTCAGGGCGAGCCTGGCGGAAGACGCATCGAGCACGGCGTTGCGCAGGCTCTCCATCTCGTCGTCGCTCACGCATTCGAGGAACCGCCGCATGGTGACCCGCTCATCCCCGCCGGACCGCAGCGCCTCGGTCATCAGCCGCGCGTCATGCGCCTCGCGGGCCTCCGCCGGCCAGTAGCGCCAGGCACGGCCGTGTTTATCGCGCCGGAGCACGCCCTTGCGGTGCAGGATGTCCATGACCGTCATCACGGTGGTGTAGGCGACCGGCCGGTTGTAGTGCAACCGTTCCCTTACCTCGCGGACCGCGCACGGGTCGTGCGCCGCCCACATGACCTCCATGATCGCTGCTTCGAGCTCACCGAACTCGCGCACTGTTCGCCACCTCCGACCGTCATGAAAGCACGAGGTCACGGGTTTCCCCAGCGGCCGGGCCAGGAGCGGAGAAGAAAACAACACCGCGGGCAGAATTCATTACCCAGGTGGAAGGGCATTTGCCACATTGGGCACCCCAGGCACGCCAGTTGCGCCGACGGCCGCTGGCGGCACTGTGACCTGCCTCTCACCGCGAGCGGGGATCCCGCTGGCCAGAGGATCATGGTGGCACGAGCCCGGCCGCCGAAATCCGCCAGCCGGGTAGCCTTGGACGGGGCAGTCAAGAGTTCCGAAGACTGGAAGAGGCGATGTCGGCCGTGCCTCCTGAGCCGCCGCAGGCATCATCCGAGCAATCCGCTGACCGCAGCGGCGCGGCCGGGCAGCAGCCCTCACCACCCGCCGACTTCGGGCCGAACGAATGGCTCGTGGACGAGCTCTATCAGCGTTACCTCGCCGACCCCGGTTCGGTGGACATGGCCTGGTGGAACTTCTTCGCCGACTATCAGGCCGGAGCGCAGCAGGCGCCGCAAGCGCCCGCCCAGCAAGGACCCCAGGCCGGGCAACAGGCAGCGCAGGCCGTGTCCCCGGCCACGCCGCCGGCGGGCACCCAGCCGCGCGCCGACGACGGCCGCGGCCCGGCCGCCG